>JAFRZS010000100.1 GCA_017442445.1 Clostridia bacterium | reverse complement strand
TGTTCGTAGTATAAAACATAAAATCTTATCGTTTTTTGATATTATATGCATATTTATGGGGTTCTGTAGGCTTTATACCTGCAGAACCCCCTTATTCTATGCGGTTTTATGCGGTCTTCGCTTTTTTTACATCCCCTTTTTTATTGTTTTTCATCAAGCTTTTTATTTCTGAAATAAAGGCAGATGTCAATGCCGACCATAATCAGATTTATAACATAGAAAATAAATACATATGTTATGTTGTGACCGATGATTTTTGAAATTATTCCGAAAACATAACCGATTTCAATGAAGAGCATAAACACAATACTTTTGCCTTTTGCTGTTCTTGATTTTATAGATTTCATAATTGAAAGCGGCCAGGAAATACCGAAACAAATGACCATAAATGCTTCAAATAACTGTGGCATAAGTTTACACCTTATCTTTCGTTGTTTTCAAGTGTGATGAGTTTTACGCAGCCTACAGGACAGCCCTCAACACATTTGCCGCAACCTGTACATTTTTCGTAGTCAACATAAGCTACAAAGTTTTCAACCTTGATAGCATCGTATTCACAAACTTTAACACACTTCATACAACCGATACAACCTGTACGGCATTCTTTTCTTGTCTGACTGCCTTTATTCTTATTTACACAGAGCACCTCAGCTTTTGTTTCATGGAGAGGCATCATAGCTATAAGATTTTTCGGACATGAATTTACGCACATCTTACAAGCACGGCAGAGAAGCGGATTGATTCTTGCAACACCGTCACAAATATGGATTGCATTGTAAGGGCAAACCTCAACGCAGTCGCCGTAACCGATACAGCCGTAGGTGCATTCCTTCGGGCCGCCGAAAAGCTGAGCAGCCATTTTACAGCTTCTGACACCGCTGTATTTGAGCTTTGTTGAGCAGTTGCGCTTGATACCCTGGCAACGAACAACAGCCGCCATTGGCTGAACTGTACCCGCTGCAAGACCTGTTATTCTTGCAATTTCTGCGGAGGCTTCGTCACCGCCGGGGAGACAGAGAGTCGTATTTGTTTCGTCACCCTTGGAGAGAGCTGAGGCATAACCGTCACAGCCTGAATAACCACAGGCACCGCAGTTTGCTCCGGGTAAGATTTCACGGATTTCTTCAGCTTTTTTGTCAACAGGGACTGCCATTACGATTGAAGCAATCGCAAGACCTATACCTGCAATAAGACCGATAGCTGAAACAATGATTACTGCTAATAAAATTGGATTCATAATTAAAACTCCTTTCAAAGTTCAGCTTTTAACCGAAGATACCTTCAACCAATCCTGCGAAACCGAGGAAAGATAATGATACAAGAGAAGCGGCAACCAATGTTATCGGAAGACCTTCAAGGAATTTCGGAACTTTACATGATTCAAGTCTTTCACGGACACCCGCAAACATGACCATCGCAAGTAAGAAGCCGAGTCCGGCACCGAGTGAGTTGAACATTGATTGGATAAAGTTATAGCCGTTGTCGATGTTGAGAAGAACAACACCTAAAACTGCACAGTTTGTTGTGATAAGGGGAAGATAAATTCCGAGTGAGTTGTAAAGAGAGGGAATATATTTCTTCAATACTATTTCAACCAACTGTACCAAAGCGGCAATAACGAGAATGAAAACGATTGTCTGGAGATATTCCATATCATTTGCTTTTAAAAGCAGGTTAATCGGATATGTAACCGCTGTTGAAAGCACCATAACGAAGATAACTGCCAGTGACATACCTGTTGCAGTATTTAATTTTTTGGAAACTCCGAGGAAAGGACAAATGCCTAAGAATTTAGAAAGTATAAAGTTCTGCGTAAAAATCGCAGTGACTAAAATAGCAGCTAATGACATAATCAAGCATCCTCCATTTCATCAATAATGGAGCAAGACATTGCCATCGGGCAACCCTCACAACCTTTAAGCTCAGCCTTGGGTTTACCGCGGCTTTCAGCGAGTTTATTGGCACAAGCCATAAGAATACCGAAAACGAAGAAACCGCCGGGAGGAAGAATGAATATTGTCATGGGAGTAAATCCTGCGGGGAAGGAGATACCCATGATAGAACCTGCACCCAATGCTTCTCTTACGATACTCATTAAGAGTAAAGCTGCTGTGAAGCCGACACCCATTCCGACACCGTCAACGGCGGAAGCGAGGACTCTGTTCTTGCCTGCGAAAGCTTCGGCACGGCCGAGGATAATACAGTTAACAACGATAAGAGGAAGGTAAACACCAAGCTGTTCGTCAATCTGCGGTAAAAATGCTTTTACAAGCATCTGAACGATAGTAACAAAAGAAGCAATAATGACGATGTAAGCGGGGATACGGACTTTTGAGGGAATGATTTTTCTCAAAGCCGAAATAACAATGTTGGAACAGATAAGAACTATTGATGCGGCAAGACCCATACCCAAGGCACTTTCAACAGAAGTTGTAACTGCAAGTGTAGGACAAGTACCGAGAACAAGACGCAAAACCGGGTTTTCTGTTACAAGACCTTTTGAAAATTCTTTAAAAAGACTTTTTTTCTCAGCCATTATTTTGCACCTCCCGTAATTTCGTTATAAAGTGATAATGCTGTATTTACTGCATCTGTGACAGCATTTGTTGTGATTGTTGCACCTGTAAGTGCTTTGATTTCGTTTTCACCGGGTGTACCGTTTGAAACAACACCGATATCTGCTGATTTGCCTTTGAACATATCCTTGAAATTCTGTTCTGCAGCTTTCATACCAAGACCTGCAGTTTCGTTAAGCTCAAGTGTTTCGATAGCGGAAACAGTGCCGTCTGCATTAACACCTGTCATAACCTTGACGTCACCGCCGTAGCCCTTTGAAACAGTTGTGAAAACATAACCGACTGTTTCACCGCTGTCATTTTTACCGATGTTGTAAGTGTATTCTACACCATTAAGTGTAATTTTTGATTCATCGTCAAATTTTGCATCCGGCAAAACAAGACTCATAGCTTCATAAGCTGCCTGTTCCTGACGTTCAGCGATTTTCGGAGCTGTAACCTCGTTGGTAACAGCAAGGAGAACTGATGTTACAAGACAAATTACAAAGAGGACAAAGCCGGGAACGATAATATCTTTTATTTTCATTTTGTTTCCTCCTTTGCCTTTTTCTTTTTCTCACTGCCGAAGGGTCTCGGAGTTGTGAGATGTTCAATGTGAGGAACAAGAATGTTCATGATGATAATTGAGAATGAAACACCTTCGGGAAGACTTCCGAAAAGTCTGATGACTGATGTCAGAAGACCGCAACCGATACCGAAAATTATCATACCTTTTGTGTTGATGGGAGTAGTTGCATAGTCAGTTGCCATAAAGATAGCACCAAGCATAAGACCGCCGCCCAAAAGCTCATAAGCTACAAATGTAAGACTGCCTTTACCTGCGATAAGCATAATAAGAGCAACTGTTCCTATGTAGCAAAGCGGTATTGTGGGTTTGATAACTCTGCGTAAACAGAGGTAAATACCGCCCAAAATTAAAGCAAGAGCACAGCTTTCACCAAGACAGCCGGCACGGTTACCGAGAAACATATCAAGAAGTGAGGGGAGATTTTCGCCTGTGAAAGCAGATGTTGAAACATCACCTGCTGATAACATTGTTTTAAGTGTTGCAAGGGGAGAAGCTGTTGTTGTAACATCAGCGCCCATCCATGCAAGAGGCTTAGTCCATGATGACATCTGAGTTGCGAATGATGACATAAGAACAATTCGTCCGACTAAAGCGGGGTTCACGAAGTTTTTACCGACACCGCCGAAGAACTGTTTAACAACAACGATTGCTACAACACTGCCGATAGCGGCAATCCACAGAGGGATTGTAACAGGAAGGTTAAAGGCTAACAAAAGACCTGTAACAACGGCACTGAAATCGCTGATGGTGTTATGTCTTTTCATAGCTTTTCGTGAAAGATACTCAGCAAGTACACAAGTAACAACACAAGTACCTACAACGAGTAATGAACGGGGACCGAAGAAGATAAATGCCGCTATAAGTGAGGGAATAAGAGCGATTATAACATCTATCATGATTCTCGGAGAAGTATCGGGACTTCTGAAATGAGGTGATGAGCTGACTGTCAGCTTTTTATTTGTATTAACTGCATTCATAATGTTGTTTACGCTCCTTTCTTATTTCTTAGTGGCATTACGAAGAACAGATTTTGCCAATCTCATATGCTGCAACAACGGCTTACCTGACGGACAGGCATAAGCACAGCTACCGCATTCCAT
>JAFRZS010000099.1 GCA_017442445.1 Clostridia bacterium | reverse complement strand
TAGGTTCAACGATGACAGCTGTATCAAAAGAACAGACACAGCTTCTTGAGGCACAGCTCGAACTTGCAGGACTTAAAGCAAAAAGAGCAACATTGGCGCTCTCGGCAGATTCTACACTTCAATCTATTTATAAAAAAGTTGTTGATACAACATACAGCGCATATCAGAAAGCGCAGTCAATGGCAGATGCTGTGGGCTCCGGTTGGATAGCAAAACAGGACGGCATCGTCAGCAAAGTGAATATCAAAGCAGGACAGAAATTTGAATCAGACGGTTCTTCGGCAAATTCAGGCACGGATATTTCCGCACTGCTTGGTGCTGTAACATCAGGTGAAATTGATTTATCCTCAATGCTCGGCGATATTTCAACAAAATCCGCAAGTGCATTGACAGTACAGTATTTCCCCTTAAAAGCAACATTCACTCTCGCTAAAAACGAAGTATCAAAGGTTAAGGTCGGACAGAAGGTAGACATTGTTTTAAATTCCGATGAAACCGTAAGCGGTACGGTAATTTATAAGAGTGCTGTTGCAAGTGAGGGTAGCTCTCTTGATATCGGCGGACTTATCGGTGGCTCGTCAACATCAGGCGGTCTTGAAGTTCAGGTTCAGCTTGACGAATATTCTGACAGCATTGTTATCGGTTTTGATGTTGAAATTTCAATCAAGACAGACGAAACAACCGACACGATTGTTGTGCCGATTGAATCAATACTTTACGAAGACTCAAAAGCATATGTTTACAAGTTTAATGCGGAAGAAAGCAAAATTTACAAATCAGAAGTCACAATCGGTCTCAGAGACGATATGTCATATGAAATTCTTTCAGGTTGTTCGGTAGGCGACATTATCGTAAAATCACCCTCATCAACAATGAAAGACGGATTAACAATTCAGAGCAACGTGATCGGTAAAACAGTAAAATAATTTTAACGGAGGAACAACGGTGAACTTAATCGAAAATATCAGAATGGCGATATATAGCATACGCACCAATTTTATGCGTTCAGCATTGACTATGCTTGGCATAATTATAGGTGTTTGCTCAGTTATAGCCATTGTTACCGTTGGCAACGGCGGAAGAGATTATATCGTTGATATGATTAAGGAAATGGGTTCAAGTAATGTAGGTATTAATCTGAAAACCGGTGCAACCGCTCAAGATCGCATCACTGAAGAAGATGTAAGAAAAATTAAAAGCATTGACGGTGCAAAATTTGTATCTCCGATCTCATTTAATTTCGGTACAGCGGAAACTGATTACGGCACGGTTTTATCTATGGTACTTGCAGGAAATGAAGATTTTCAGCACGTTATGAATACTGTTACTACCAAGGGAAGATTTTTTACACAGGACGAATATCAGAGCGCTCAGCATGTCTGTGTACTTTCAAATATAGGTGCGACACAGGTTTTCGGTACAAATGATGTTGTAGGCGAGTATGTTAATCTTACTATTGAAGGCCAATCTGTATATTTAAAAGTTGTAGGTGTTGCAACAATTGAAATGACAACACAGGAAAATATGTCATCTATGATGGACTCTTCACAGATGGCGCAGTCAGAAGCATCAATGTTAATAATGATTCCGTCAACCCTTTTGAACGAAATGATGGGTGTTAACGGCTACGATATGTTATATATGATGGCTAAGGATGAATCACAGCTTGATACACTCGGAAATGCCGCAAGAAATATTCTTTATTCAAGACACGGTAATTTTAACAGAGATGTTTATGAAGTATCAAATGTTGCAACATACATTGATTTGCTTGATGCGGTTATCAATATTCTTACCACTTTCATAGCGGGTGTCAGTGCAATTTCGTTGATAGTCGGCGGTATCGGTGTTATGAATATCATGTTGGTATCTGTAACAGAAAGAACGAGAGAGATAGGCATAAGAAAAGCCCTCGGCGCAAAAACAGGAACTATTATGGTCCAATTCCTGACAGAGTCGGTTATACTCTGTGTATTCGGAGGACTTATAGGCTTTATCTTAGGAGTCGGCGGAGCTGTCATAGTCGCGGCATATATGGGAATACCCATAACGATTAAACTCAGCACAATAGCTATTGCAATAGGATTTTCAAGTGCTATCGGTATTTTCTTCGGAATTTATCCCGCAAGAAAAGCCGCAAAGATGTTGCCTATTGAGGCATTAAGGCGTGATTGATATGAGAAATAAAGCTTTCAGAATTTGCCTGATAGTTGCTTTTTGCCTGATGATAGCAGGTGCAGGTAGTCTGCTGGGAATTAACCTTTATGTAAAATCCGTCGGAGGCAGCAGACTTATAACACCGCAGGAAGCATCAGAACTTGAGGGCGTTGACTGTATAATGGTTTTAGGCTGTCAGGTACACGATAACGAATACCCGTCGGATATGCTTGAAGACAGACTTAATAAAGGCATTGAGGTATATAATATCGGAGCCTCTCCGAAGCTTCTGATGAGTGGTGACCACGGTCAGCATGAGTATGACGAGGTCAATGTTATGAAGCAGTATGCTGTTGACACGGGGATATCCTCGTCAGATGTTTTTATGGACCATGCAGGTTTTTCCACTTATGAAAGTGTATATAGAGCAAAAGAGATTTTTGGCGCAGACAAAATTATAATTGTCACACAGGAGTATCATCTTTACAGAGCTTTGTATATTGCAAATAAACTGGGCGTGGAAGCCTACGGAGTAGCGGCTGATTACAGACCGTATGCAGGTAAATTAGCTCAGGATTGCAGAGAAGCTCTGGCAAGGGTAAAGGACTTTGCAACAACAATAATAAAACCCGAACCGACATTTCTCGGTGAAGCAATCCCGGTAAACGGTGACGGAAATATAACTAACGACTAAAAAAGACTCAATCGAAATTTTTCGATTGAGTCTTTTTGCTTAAATCTCAAATGAAATTGCATCAAAGAAATCTTCATTTTCGTTGTATTCACTATCACTCTGAGGAACAAGCGGGATTTCCTGAATTATTTCGAATTTCTGACCTCTCATCCAGATACTCGGAGTTATCATAACAGTAAAACCGCAACCTGAGGGAGTGAGCCATTCGTGAACAGGCGCTTCGGGAATGCCATAAGCAGAAAGAAGTGTCATTATAACACCGCCGTGTGTCACAATTGCGGTACTGCGAGTACCTGTTTTCATGATACCTTCAACGATTTTTTCAAAACAGGAGCAGATTCTGTAAGCAAACTCCTCGTTGCTTTCTCCAAAGGGCGGTTTGATGTTTGAAGCACCTTCAAGCCACTTTGAAAAAGCGGGGTGGTTTTCAAGCTCCTCAGCAGTTTTATTTTCAAATTCACCGAAATTGCATTCTTTCAGACCTTCAAGCTCTATCGGAATATTGTTGGGGTAAATTATTTTAGCTGTTTCGGTACATCTTGATAACGGACTTGAAAAAACTGCATCAACTGTAGGATAGATATAATCATCACACATCTGCTGAATCTGTGCGGCGCCGTCTTGAGACAGCGGCTCATCGGTGTGACCGATATATTTACCGAGAACATTGGACTCGGTAAGTCCGTGACGAATAAAATGTATTTTATAAGTTTTCATTTGTTGCACCTCTATACAAAATGTATTTTTTGTGTTACACTAAAAACGGTGATGAAATATGAAAAACACAGAAACCGGATTTGGTGTAAGAATAGCAAGTCTCAGAAAACAAAAGAACATAAGTCAGAAACAAGCTGCAAATGACCTCGGTATATCTGCGGCACAGCTTTCTCACTATGAAAAAGGCATAAGAGAATGTTCTTTAGGATTTGTTTTGAAACTTGCAGAATATTATGATGTAAGCTGTGATTATCTGCTTGGCAAGGAAACTACACTCAACAGGTCAGCTATCAATAGAAAATTATACAACAATGAAGCAGAAAATGCAATATATTCAATATCATCTTATTTAAGAGATGCAATGAATAACGAAGAAATGACAAAAAGCGAAGAAAGAGTTTTGCTTTTAATTTCCCTGACACTTTACAGGATAATACTTTTCTCTGCAAAAAACGGATGCATACCGAAGGAATGGGTAAACACGCTTAAATGTGATAACCCTAATTATGCTAATGCTGTTGACGGAATTATTGAGGTTTTGCTTTATCAGAAGCTCAAGGGCAGAATCGCCACAAGTGAAGAAAAAGCCCCCGAGAGCATAAATAAACTTATAAATTCTGCCGAAAAATATGTAAATGGGGATTTGCGCATTCTTGCAAATCTTATTGAATGAAGAGGCTGTAAAAAAACGAATTTTTTTACAGCTCAGTCTTAAGGGGATAGGAAAAAAAGATGAAGAACGGACAAACCGAGCGAAATCAAGGCTTCAGCCTTGATTTTGTATGCCCGAAGGCGTACAAAGGTACGCCGAGCGGTGAGGTTTGTTCGTAGTATAAAACATAATACTTTACAGTTTTTGATATTATATGCATGTTTATGGGGTTCTTGTAGGCTTTTACACCTGCAGAACCCCTTATTCTATGCGGTTTTATACGGTCTTCGCTTTTTTTA
>JAFRZS010000098.1 GCA_017442445.1 Clostridia bacterium | reverse complement strand
TGATTGCAGTCTTATTTGTCTGATTGAATCATTTGCTGTTATTGGAATAGACGCGCTTGTATATAAGCATATTATGAAATCCGGTAAAAAATATTTCGAAATAATGTCTTGATAGGAGAGATAATATGAATACTCATCCCGCGGCGATATTACTTTGTGCCGGAGAAGGCACCCGAATGAATGACAACAGAACTCATAAAGTATGCTATGAAATTGCAGGAGTTCCTACAGTCATAAGACAAATAAACAATTTACGCGAAGCAGGAATAACTCGCTTTGTTGTAGTTGTAGGTAGCAAAGCTGATGCTGTTATGAGATGCCTTGATGGTGTTGACGGTGTGGTTTATGCATTTCAGCCTGTGCAAAACGGTACAGGCGCAGCAGCAGTTTATGGCCTGAAAGCTTTATCATCAACAGGTTATGTCGGCGACGCTTTCATCATAATGGGTGATAAAATTATTTCTCCTGATATTTTAAAAGAAATAATTGAAAGGAAAAACTCCGTTGCTTCCGACGTAGTTTTTGCCGTTCAGCCGAAGGAATTTAATACAAGCGGCGGCAGAATAGTTGAGGCTGATGGAAAAGTTTGCGGCATCGTTGAAATGATGGATAGTATGATGCTATGCTTAGGGGAATCAGACACTGCAACTGAGGAAGCATATTCGGAAATTCTCAAAGACAAGGATATTTCTGATAAGAAGAAAACAAAGCTTATTGCAAATGCTTTGGAGAAAAACGGAAACATAAGCAGTAAGATGCGTTTGTCTGGCCATGACTTTGACAGTGATGCTATTGAAAATTCACAGTATGTAAACGCAGGAACATATCTTGTAAATGTTTCTGCAGCATTAGATGCTCTTTCGCATTCAGATTCTTCAAACGCACAGAAGGAATTATATCTTACGGATATTATCAATAATACAGCGCCTCACGATAAAAATCAGATTGTGGTTGTATCAGATGCGAAAAAAATACTTACATACTCAACAATGGACGAACTTTTAAAACTCCATAAATATTTTGAAACTTCAGATACAGGCAGAGGATTATATACAGCTTCACAATGGTTATCAAAGTTTGAAGCTTTTGATGACAAGATGGTTAAGCTGTTTGAAAGCATATACGGAGAACACAAACCGTATTTTATTGAAGAAAGAAGACAGGCATATATAAAACTTCTTACAAAATTTATTAAGAAATACGGAGATAAGGAAGTAGTAATTACGCGTTCTCCCGGCAGAGTAAATTTGCTTGGAAGGCATATTGAACATAAGGGCGGAAGCATAAATGTTATGTCAATTGACAGGGAAACTCTTTTAGTTGCCGCACCGAGAGATGATGATATAATCAATCTCGCGAATGTAAATAAAAACTTCAAAGAATACAGCTTTTCGCTTTTAGAAACAATCAAACAATGTGACAAAACAGACTGGCTTGACTTTATTGAAAGCGATAACATTCTTCAGATGGTTGTTGATAATAAGGGAGAATGGGTGAATTATGTAAAAGCTGGGCTTTTGAGATTACAGCTTAATGACAGAGGAAGACTTCTTTCCGGTATGGATATGATGTTTTCAGGCAACATTCCTATGGCGGCAGGTCTTTCATCTTCATCAAGTATCGTAGTTGCGACTTCGGAAGCCGTAGTTGCGTTAAACAATTTGGATTTGAAGGTCAAGGATTTCATACATCTTTGCGGTGAAGGTGAGTGGTTTGTCGGTTCCCGCGGCGGTGCAGGCGACCATGCTGCTATGAAATGCGGTAAAATGAACAAAATTACTCACATTGAATTTTGTCCGTTTGAAATCAAGGAATCTGTAGATTTTCCACAGGAATATCAGATAGTTGTTGCGAACAGCTTTGTAGAAGCAAAGAAAAGTGCGGGAGCAAAGGATCAGTTCAACCAGAAGGTTGCTTGTTATGATTTCGGTCTTATGCTCGTTAAAAAGCTCTTTCCTAAGCTTTCTACGAAGATTAAATATTTGAAGGATATCAATCCCAATACACTTGATATACCTCAGAGCGAGATTTATAAAATACTCTTAAAACTTCCATTGAAAATTACTTCGGACAAGCTTTATGAGATGTTACCCGAAAATGTTGAGCAGATTAAGAGAACACAGAAAAATCACTCTATTCCTGAATATTATGAAATACGAAGCACGATGCTTTACGGTATTTCCGAATGCCTGAGAGCCGAAAAGTGTATCGAAGCGTTAAAGGACGAGGATTATAAATCGCTTGGCAGACTTATGAATATAAGTCACAACGGCGACAGAGTTTCTGTTGACGGAGAAATTTATGATAATCAACCCTCAGACGAGTATTTAAATAATCTTATTACTGATTTATTAAGTCAGGATGAAAAACGCGTATCGGCGGCACAGATATATAATCAGCCGGGAGGATACGGTTGCTCGATAAAACAGATTGACGAGCTTGTTGATTTTGCAACCAAGCAAGACGGAGTTATCGGTGCTGAGCTTTCAGGTGCAGGGCTTGGCGGCTGTATAATAATTCTCGTAAAAAAAGATTGCAGTGAAAAACTTCTCAGAGAGTTAAAGTCATTCTATTATGACAAAAATTCACTGCCGATGGGCGCACAAGTGTTTATTCCCGTATCGGGGTCTATGACACTTGATATATAAAACAGGAGGAAAAAAGAAATGAAAATGTTAAAAAAGGCAGTAGCGGTTGTGTTATGCTTGGCTATGGCTTTGTCGTTTACGGCAATATATTCATCAGCTGAGTATGTAAGCTACGAAGATTGGGTGGAGTACTACAAGACCTGTGATAATAAAGGTGTTATTATGACTCCGGGTTCAGATGAAACAGAAATGAATTTCTGTTGGCATTCTGACCGTAACTGGACAGGAGCGAAGCCTGTTGTTCGTTTGAGCAAAAACTCGGATATGAGTGATTATGTTGAGTTTAAAGGTACACACACTTTTTCAGAACAGGCATCGCAGAGATCAAATAATGTAACAGCAACAGGACTCGAAGAAAACACAACATACTATTATGTTTACGGTGTTGACGGTGAATTCAGTGATGTAGCGTCTTTCAAAACACATTCATTTGATAGCTTTAAATTCCTTTTTATAAGCGATGTACAGCCTTCAGCTTCTTCAAGCTCAGGCGATCCTATCGAAAAGCAGACTTATCTCTGGAATCATTCTTTGGAAGTTGCTTTTGATAAGAATGATGATATCAGCTTTATAGTTAACGGCGGTGATGTAACCGCAACAGGTTCAGATACAGCAGAGTGGGTTGGTTTCTTGTCACCCAAAAAATATTTGAATTCTTATCCTATGGCTGCTGTTCAGGGTAACCATGATAAGAAAGGCACACAGTATAAATATTATTTCAATAATCCCAATGTTCATCTTGGTGCTTCACCGACAGTTTACGGTAACGGATATTGGTTCAGATACGGCGATGTTTTATTTGTAATGGTTAACTCCATGAAAATCAATATCTTTGATAACTATGCTCTTGTCAAAAAGGCAGTTGAAGCTAACCCTGATGCAAAATGGCGTGTTGCAGTTATGCACTATGATATCTACGGCACAGGACATCATGCTGTTCAGGAAGAAACATTAGCTGTAAGAAGATCACTTGCACCTGTACTTGAACACTATGATTTTGACCTTGCTCTTACAGGCCATGACCACATCTACGGCCGTTCATATTTTATTGATGACAGCAAGGTTTTAACAACTCCCGGTTTTGATGAAGGAAAGGTTGTTGATCCTCAGGGACTCATGTACCTTACAGCTTCAGGTTCAAGAGGTAATTCCAGAATGGATGGCAGAGAATATGACTATGAATGGATTGCTACACAGTACCGTTCTCTCAACAACTGCTATACTACAATTGAAATTACTGATGACGGAAGATTGATACTTGAATCTGTTGATACAATAACTGAAAAAGTTATAGATGAATTTGAAATTGTCAAGACAGATTATGAATTCAAAGAGAAAGATAACGATAACTATCTTGAAATGATAATCAAACCGCTTGTCGGAGAATATTATGTTATTTTTGAGATACTCGGAGATCTCTTTGATAAGATTGCTTCGATTTTTTCAAGATAATTATAATGAACTTTAATCAGCTATAACACGATTAGCATTCTGGAAAGGAAAAATAATGTTTAAAAAACTGATATCTTTTATTTTGGCGATTGTATTATTATTCTCGTTTTTCACTCTGAATATTTCTGCAAAAACCGTATCAAAGGAAGATTGGGGAGCGTATTTTTCAACTCTTGATAATACTCAGATTTCTATTACACCCGGTAAAAATGAAACGGAACTTAATTTTTGCTGGCATTCTGACCTCGGTTTGTCGGCACCTAAAGTCCGCATAAGTGAAAATGCCGATATGTCCGATTATTCGGAGTTCAGCGGTTATTCAAAATTCTCTGAGCTTATAGACCAGAGAACGAATAACGTAACAGTAACGGGTATTGAGGAAAATACAACTTATTATTACACTTACGGAACAAATGGTGAGTTCAGTAAACCTGTTTCGTATCGTACACACTCATTTGACAGCTTTAAATTTCTCTTTGTAAGTGATGTGCAGCCAAATTACAAATCGTTATCAAAAATGTCACTTGAGGAACAAAGCTACGAATGGAACAAAACTCTTGAAGCGGCATTCAATAACAACGATGATATTTCGTTTATTGTCAACGGTGGCGACATAACAAGCCATAAAGATAATACAGATGAATGGACAGCTTTCTTAGCACCTGAATATCTTCGTTCATATCCCAATGCAACCATTATGGGTAATCATGACTCAGCAAAACTTCAGTATAAGAGCTATTTCTATAACCCGAACACATATTATGGCATTTCTCCGACAACTTACGGCCAGGGTTATTGGTTCAGATACGGTGATGTTTTGTTTATAATGGTAAACTCCTTCAAAAAGAACTTTTTCGATAATCATATGCTTATCAAAAAAGCAGTAGAAGAAAATCCTGATGCAAAATGGCGTATTGCGGTTTCACATATTGATCCTTACGGAACAGGTTCTCATACATTTGATGATGATGAACTTCAGGCGTTCAAAGAACAGGTTGTTCCTGCATTTGATTATTATGATATAGATCTTGTTCTTAGCGGTCACGATCATATCTACGGGCGTTCGTACTTTATGAAAGATGACAAGGTTGTTGAAACTGAAGGTTATAACAGCGGCAAAGTAACAGACCCTGAAGGCATCATGTATATTACTGCAACAGGTTCTTCTGGCAACTCCAAGGTTTACACGGAAGAGTACAGAGAACACACAAAGTCATGGTTGGGTATGGTTAAAGATGAAGGCAGAAACGACTGTTATATTACAATCGAAATCACGGCTGAAGGTGAGCTTGAAATCCTTGTTTTTGATAAGGTAACAGGTGAAAAGGTTGATAATTTTACAATCGTAAAAACTGATTACAACTTTGAACACGAAGATACTCTCGGAGGTGTAATTGGTCATTATTTCAAGAGAATTATGGGTGAATATTTCGTTATTTTTGAGATGTTCGGTGATTTATATAAGAAAATTTCAGAAATCTTTTTTGCATAATTAACCGACAGTGAGGTAAAGGTATGAAAAAATTTAAAAAGATTACAGCGTTGGTTATGGCGTTGTTTTTGCTGATGTCTTTTGCGGAAATTCAATCTTTTGCGGTAACGTCAATTGAAGAATATCAAAAGTATTATGAAACACTTGACAATACTTTGGTTATGCTTACACCCGGTAAGGATGCCACTGAACTCAACTTTGCATGGCATTCTGAATGGTCTTTGAAAGCTCCGAAGGTCAGATTAAGTAAAAATGCTGATATGGCAGATTATGTTGAGTTTGTCGGCAGCACAACTTTTTCTGAAAATGCTGATCAAAGAGTTAATAATGTAACTGTAACAGGTCTTGAAGAAAACACTACATATTATTACACATACGGTGTAAACGGTGACTTCAGTGAACCGGTAAAGTATCAGACACATTCATTTGACAGCGTAAAATTTGTTTATGTCAGTGATGTTCAGCCGCATCATAAAAATGATTTGCTTAAGGAATCATACTTGTGGAATCAATCATTGGAAAGTGCTTTCGCAAGAAATGATGATATCAGCTTCATTGTTAACGGCGGTGATATTACACATAACGGTGATTATAATGAAGAGTGGACAGCTTTTATGTCACCTGAATATCTTCGCTCTTATCCTATGGCAGCTGCTAACGGTAATCACGATAAATCCGGAACAACTTTCACAAAGTATTTCAACAACCCGAATGCATATACCGGAATTTATCCCATGAGCTTTGGTGAAAGCTATTGGTTCAGATACGGCGATGTACTGTTTGTTATGATTAATTCAATCAGATGGGAAGCTATCGGCAATCTTGATACAATCAACGCTGTTAAAGCTGCGGTAGAAGCTAATCCTGATGCAAAATGGCGAGTAGCTGTAACACATTATGATTTCTACGGTCCCGGACCTCATGTACCTGAAACAAAGGTTACAGAAAAGAAAAAGATGTTGGTTCCGATATTTGAACACTATGATTTTGACCTGGTTTTAAACGGTCACGACCATGTTTATGGCCGTTCATATTTCATGGAAGACGATAAAATTGTTGAGAATGAAGGTTATAGTACAGGCACAGTTGTAGATCCCGAAGGCATTCTTTATGTAACAGCTTCAGGCTCAAAGGGAAATTCAAGAACAGAAGGTTCCTATAATTATCCTTGGATTGCAAAGGATTATATTTCTCCGAACAACTGTTATTCAACAATTGAAATTACTGATGACGGTCAGTTAAAGCTTGTAACTGTTGATGCAGTAACTGAAAAGGTAATTGATACTTTTAACATTGTTAAAACTGATTTTGAGCCTGAATACGAAGAAAACACCTTCGGACTTTACGGCACATTACTTAAGGAATACACAGGTGAGTATTTTATAATATTTGAAATGCTTTATGATTTGACTTTAGCTGTAAAAAGATTTATAGGCAGATTTGTCGCATAAATAAATGAGGTGGGGAATAGTGCTTAAAAAAATTATTGCATTGTTAATGACATTAGTTCTGACAATGTCCTTTTTTGCAGTTGATGTTAATGCTGAAACAATTACTGAAGAAGAATGGAACAGCTATTTTTCTTCAATAGATAATCAGCTTCTTTCGATAACACCCGGTGCTGATGAAACACAGCTTAATTTTGCATGGCATTCAGAATTAGGTTTTGCGCTTCCTAAGGTGCGTATAAGCAAAAATGCTGATATGACTGATTATACTGAGTTTACAGGCTATGCAACTTTTTCTGAAACTGTAGGTCAGCGCTCAAATAATGTAACCGTTACCGGAATTGAAGAGAATACAAAGTATTACTACATATATGGCTGTAACGGAATTTTCAGCAGAGTCTACACTTATCAGACTCATTCCTTCGACAGCTTCAAGGTTCTGTTTGTGAGTGATGCTCAGCCTGATGCTTCTTCAAAAACATCTAC
>JAFRZS010000097.1 GCA_017442445.1 Clostridia bacterium | reverse complement strand
CCGGACAAACCGAGCAAAATCAAGGCTGAAGCCTTGATTTTGTATCCCGAAGGCGTACAAAAGTACGTCGAGCGGCGAGGTTTGTTCGTAGTATAAAACATATAATCTTACCGATTCTGATATTGTATGTATATTTATGGGGTTTTACAGTCTTTTACATACCTGCAGAACCCCATTTCTTTTCGGTTTTATACGGTCTTCGCTTTTTTTACATCCCCTTTGATTTATTTCAAATTGAGCATCATACTTTTCTGCGAGTCCTCTGCAAGATTATTTATTCCGTATAAAAACAGAACTTCGTCTATTTCGTTTTCTTCAACAAGCTTTGACACACTTGCAAGATAGCTTCTCATATCAATCATGTAAATCTCGCTGTAATGCTGTGCAAGGAAAGGCGCAACACAATGTGCATAGGAGTCTTTAATCAAAAGAAGCTTTCCGCCGTCTGCTTCTTCGTTCGTTATTTTTTCATAGCTGTGAACTCCGTCAAGAAATACCTGATATTTGTCTGCTTCATTCAGTCTTTCTCTGAAAAACAGTGAGTCGGAAACAATATTTTTTTCGGGAATTTCTACTTTGATTTTCAAATCATCGTTATGCCACAATTCAACATTATCAGGCTGAGATAACCAGTATCCGCCACTTGAATATGATGTTCCGTAGAAATCTTTTACAGTTTCAATTCTGTAATCATCAACAGTTTCAAAACCTTTTTCTTCTGCAAAAATTTTATAAAGCTCATATGAACCTTTTGATGTCAGATGATGGTCAGTTTTGTAGTAAAGCTGAGCATCTTCCGATAATGTCTTGAACTGAGAACGGATATCAATAAACTTCATATCGCCTGACACAGCCTTCGCTTCGTCAAGCCACAAGCCGTCCTTGTATTCTTTATGAATACGGGGCAATTTTTCGTCTGAAACATAACCTGTTGACGGGACAATAATTATACTTGCATCAAGATTATTTTTCTTTGCAAAGGTGTCAAAGTTTCTGATATTTATTTTAATGTTTTCAAGTGTACCGTCTGTCGGGTCGGCAATAAGATATCCGTCCTTGCCGTGATAAAATCCTGATGCTGTCGATGTGCCGTTTGCTATGCTGTAATAGGAATTTATTCCGACAAATAAATTTCTCAACGGAAAATGGTCGGCAAGATATGCTTCAATATCTTCGGATAATTTTCCGTCAAGCAAATCCTCAAAAGACCATTTCGGTATCTCTTTTAAATACCTCTTTTCATTCTCCGAATAATCCGCTTTAGGCAGAACGAAAAACAACACCGTTAAAGTAAAAATAACAGCAAGAAAAATAAATGACGGTAAATACTTTGCTTTTTTCATATTGCCACCAACCTTCTGAAAATCCGGATTATAATGCCATGCGCAACATTCTGCATTGATTAAAATCTAAAATATAAGAATGGGTTGTAGGTATTACTTACAAGTGACGCTACCGATAAAATAATTACAAGTATTGATGTAACGGTTTCTAAAACAGCTCCGTATTTCATTGAGGAAAGCTTTAAGAAAATCTTTCTCGGTAAAGGTGTGCTTACTAAAATTCCGACTATCATAAGCGGAAGATATGACAGCAGATATGCTTTTGCATCTGCACTTATAATTCCGTTTGAAAGCGAGAACATATTTCCGATGAAAGTAAACATTTCTCCGAGGTCAATAAAGTCAAATATTACCCAGCCGATAACAATGAAAAACAACGCATAAATGTGTGAAAATACTGCGGGAATTTTTTTGAGTAATTTTAAAAGTACAAATTTTTCTATTACAAGAAGAACTCCGAAATAAAGTCCCCAAAGAATAAAATTCCATGAAGCTCCGTGCCACATTCCTGTAAGGAACCAGACAACAAACAAATTGAGAACTTGTCTTGCCATACCCTTGCGGTTGCCGCCCAACGGTATATAT
>JAFRZS010000096.1 GCA_017442445.1 Clostridia bacterium | reverse complement strand
GTATCGTGGACAAGTCCGCTGATGTCGGCTCTGTGCTCACTCTTTACGGGTACTACATATCTGCCGTTTCGCATCGTGATTATGCTGTCCTGAAGATATTTTGAATATGTCGATGAACGCGTCAGTTTTTCAAGCTGGTCACGTACCTTGGATTCCTGAACACGAATTTTTCTGCGGATATCTCTTAAGGTCGGTGAAGCATTATCGGACATTTCTTCGGGAGAAATTATCGCTGTTGTGATTGCCTCTTCCAAAAATTTATTGGGCATCAGGCTGTT
Organism: Clostridia bacterium; assembly: GCA_017442445.1. GTDB lineage: Bacteria > Bacillota > Clostridia > Oscillospirales > Acutalibacteraceae > RGIG2945. Next base: position 6,396 of record JAFRZS010000096.1, on the reverse strand, counting down.
GAAATATATGTCAAGTACAGACTGTACTCCCGCATTGTTACTGCGCCATGTGACAATGCCTCTGATTATTTTCAGGACAGAAGCAATATCTAAAAGCTCCGTCATATTAAGTACACCGCCTGTTTCGGCACGGCTTAATGCATTGTTGACATTCCTGAGTCCTCCGAAAGACGGCCCACCGAATTTTGCAAGTAATGTATATGCCTCTGAGGTCTGCATGAGCAGATTTTCCGCTGAGGATTTTGATACCTGCGGTATTAAATTAAGTGCTTCTTCTTTTGCATCGGGACAGGCAGTAAGATCTGCCAACATTCCCAATACTTTATCAAGTTCCAATGTTTTAAGATGTTTATTCATAATCGCCTTTTTCCCTTTTTATATTAAACCTCTGTAAAAATCCAATGTTTTATATTTTCTGCCTGTCAGCTGTATAAGATATGTTTCCGTTATATATGATAAAACTTTTTCTCCGTCTTCCGGCAAAGAAAAATTAAATATTTTCTTGGGCTCTGCATAGCATATATGCCTCATCGCAGTTATTACTCCGATTCCTGTTTCGTAACCGTTTGTTGCGCACGTTGAACAGTAAAGCTTTCCTGTCTGAATGTTGAAAAACATTGTATCGCTTTCAAATTCTCCGCAGGTGTCACAAGCAACCAATGACGGCATATAGCCGATAAGACTCATAAGTCTTAATTCAAAAACCGATTTAATAATTGTCTGTGTGCTTTTGTTGTTCGACAAAAGATAAAGTGAATTTAACATCAGCTTTAAAATCTCTTCCGCATTATCCTCTTCGGGTGCAAGAAACGAACACAGCTCACAAAAATACTGCGCAAGTGATATTTTTTCAATGCTGTCACGCAGTGAAAAGAAAACCTCCATAGGCTCTGCTTCGTCTATTATGTAACTGTCCCGCCCCTTGTAAATAGAAAGGCGGGAATAAGATAGCAGTTGAGTCGAACTCAACAGCCTGCTTTTTATTTTGTTTGCATTTCTGACAAAAGAGCGAATAATACCGTATTCAGCAGTCAATACCGTTACCAGACGGTCGCTCTCGCCCACCGTCTGTTCTCGTATTATCAATCCTGCCGTGTTCAGTCGCATTTACAATCTCCCTGTATTTTAAATAGTCCTCAATTTTTCCGCTTTCAGCAAACTTGTTCCAATGTTTTTCCATTCGTACGCCTCCGAAAAATAGTACGATTATTGTTTGCTGAATTACATTTTTTATCTGAGGCAAATAATGTTATTAAAATTTAATTCGCTGATACGAACTAAATGTAAATTCCCCCAAGACACAGAACCGTCCCCCGTCTGCACATGTGTTATGTGTTATTAGAATCATTCTCTGTTTTTGACTGTTTTTCTTTTTCAGATGTTTGACTAATTAAATTCTTGTCTTTCTTTTTCTTATCGAGATAAACCATCGCATTCGTAGCCATCAATAAACCAGTCGTCCATATAATAGTTGCAGAGATGCTGATTAAAGAGTGGACTATAATTATATCAACTATGTAAGATAACTCTTGTAATAAAATGCCGGCTACAAACATAATTATACCGATCACTCGTTTCTTACGCATATTTTGTTCCTCCTTCATAACACAACACACAGAACCGTTACCTGTGTTATTCCCTGTGTTATTAGTCCCCTGTTTTATTCTTTGAAACCATACTAATCAAAGCAATAATCGAAATCAACAAAGCAATACAATAAACACCATGAATAATAATTTTAGGGGTACTTATATCACCAAAAAACATAGATATCGTATCCATTATTATTACGATTACTGTGATCAACGTACTTATTAAAAATCTTTTTATAGTGGACATTTGATTCTTCATAAATTATTCCTCAAATCAAGTTTATAATAGGTGTATCAGGCTCACTTGTGTAAAGAGAGACTTTTGTTTCAATTTAAATTTTGAGATAAATTTGTTCAGAGTGCCGTTTTGAGTGAGGGTGCTGTGCCTTGTGCACCGCCCCGAACGCTAAAATGGTGCTATGGGCAAATTTAGCCAAAATAAAATTAGTCTAAGCCGAAGTTGTGGATTATTCCTTCGCGGTTTCGCCATCCATCCTTGACTTTTACCCAGCATTTGAGATTTATCTGGCAGTCAAAAAATCTTTCAAGGTCTTGACGAGCGCGGGTGGAAACGCGTTTTAGGGTTGCACCCTGTTTGCCGATGACGATGCCTTTGTGACTTTCTTTTTCACAATAAATTGTCGCTTCGATATCAATTAAATCTTTATCGTCGCGCTCTTTTAATTTTTCAATGCCGACGGCTATTCCGTGAGGTACTTCGCGGTCAAGTGAACGAAGAAGCTTTTCTCTGATAATCTCTGCCGCAATTACTCTTTCGGGCTGATCTGTGAGTGTGTCTTCATCAAAGAAAAATTCCGATTCAACCGACAGCTTTTTAAGCTCTGCTTTAAGCTCGTCCATATTGTCGCCCTTTTTTGCAGAAACAGGAACTATAGCTTCAAAGTCATAAGCCGCTGATAACTCAAGGATATTTTTCATTAAGTCCTCTTTGTTTTCAAGAGTATCAACCTTGTTTATTGCAAGTACTGTCGGTATCTTTGCTTTTTTTACCTTGTCAATCAATTCTTTTTCGGTTTCTCTGATTTCATCGCCGACCTCAACCACAAAAAGACACGCATCAACATCAGCTATACTGTCGCCGACTGCCTTGACCATCTTTTCGCCAAGCTTTGTTTTAGGCTTGTGAAATCCCGGTGTGTCGGTAAAAACAAGTTGAGTATCGTCCTCTGTGAGTACGCCCATTATCCTTGTTCTTGTGGTCTGCGGTTTGTCAGAAACTATTGCAATTTTTTGTCCTAAAAAATGATTTAATATTGATGATTTGCCGACATTCGGTCTGCCGATTATTGTTATAAACGCTGTCTTTTTCATTTTTACGTCGTCCCTACTTTCTTCTGATATGTACCATTGTGGCACGAAAGTTTTTTTAATCGTCCCTACTTTGTTCTACAAGCAACCTTTTGTGCACGAAAGTTTATTTTCATCTTACCCAACTCTTTTGGCAGGGTGGTTGTTTTTGCACGAAAATATATCTGTTTACAGTTTATCATATATACATTAATTTTTCAACATAATTTAAAATATGCGAAGACGGTTAAATACCATTGACAAATCAAATGTTCTTTGATAAAATCAAGGCACCATTCCGCCCGGAGGTGCATCATGAAAAAAAGACAGATACTCAACATTGTGAATTTTGTAAGAGGAACAGCAACTACCGATGATTTTGACCGCTTGGCAACTCCCGTAATAAATCAGATTAAGCTTATGAAAGAACACTCATTAAGAGGAACATTTTTATTCGAATACGACACTTTGATTTGCGATGAATTGTCAGCGCTTTTCAAGGACCTTGACCCCCATCAATTTGAGTTTGGGGTATGGCACGAAATCGTACAGCCTCAGGCTGAAGCTTGCGGTATAGAGTGGAAAGGCCGCAACCCTTGGGACCATTATCCTCACTGCGGATTTCCCGTCGGCTACACAAAAGAAGAAAGAGAAAAGCTTGTGGACGTTCTTTATGAAAAGTTCAAGGAAATTTTCGGTTATTATCCGAAAGTTTTCGGCTCATGGTTTTTTGATTCTCACACCATTCGTTACATAGAAGAAAAATACGAAACCGACGCTCTGTGCAATTGCAAAGAACAATTCGGTACGGACGGATATACACTCTGGGGAAGCTACTACGGTCAGGGTTATTATCCCAACAGGAACAATGTATTTATGCCTGCAAAAACCGATAAAAATCAGATAAATATTCCTCTTTTCAGAATGCTCGGTGCAGATCCGGTATATCAGTACGATCACTCCGTTGACATTGAGAGAACCGAACCTAATCTTCAGAAAGTGGTATCTCTTGAACCTGCCGGCACCAGATACGGCGGCGGAAGCAGGAAAGAATGGGTTGACTGGTTTATGAAAGAAAACTTCAACGGTGAATGTCTGTCTTTCGGATATGCTCAGGCGGGTCAGGAAAACAGTTTCGGTTGGCACAATATGGAAAAAGGTCTCACTTATCAGTTCCCGCTGTTCGGAAAATTGCAAAAGGAAGGTAAGATTGAAGTTGAACCGCTTGGTGAAACAGGCAGATGGTATAAGGAAACTTTTAAATCAACTCCCACTTCGGCAATCAGTGCACATTCAGCTTTTGATGCAGAAAAAAACAGTATATGGTACTGCACCAAAAATTACAGAATAAACATCTTCGGAGAAAATAACAGATTGCGTATCCGGGATTTGCATATCTTTTCCGAAAACTTTGAAGATCCTTATGAAAACGAGCTTTGCAAGGGTTCATCTTCGGTTTATGAAACTTTACCTTTTTATGACGGAAACAGATATACGGGAAAGGGCATACGCGGTGGCGGATTTTTCACCTATGATGACAAGTCTGAAACAGAATTTGAAAAAATGGAGTTTTATGATAATGATGACGGCAGTGCAAAAATTTGCTTCGGTGAAGTAGTTTTCGATTTGTGCGAGGACTCATTTAAAATAACCGCAAACAAACCTTTCACAATAGAGCAACGCATAGGCATTGACTCAAATCATCTTCCGCAGACCAAAAATTTAAGCGAAGGAAGAATTGATTTAAACTATAACGGAGTTGACTATTCCGTTATCGCAAAACAAGGTAAATTTGCGGATAAATATATCTTGAAATCTGAAAACAATATTATCGAAATCAGCTTTGAAGCGTAGAAAAACTGACACAGGAAATCTCTTGTGTCAGTTCTTTGCTATCACCAATAAAAAATATGAATTATTGAGTTTTAATACCCTGCAATTCACCAATCAAATCGTCTGCATTTCCGTTGAACAGAATTCCTTTAATGCCAACCTTTTCTGCGCCTTTTATATTCTTTGCAGTATCATCTATAAACACACATTCGTCCGCATTAAGGTCATATTTATCCAACAAATGTCTGAAAATTGACTCATTAGGTTTTGTAATTCCGAGCCGTCCTGAAAATACAAGTCCGTCAAACATATCAAGCACGGCTTTCAGTTCAGTATTTCTGTGATAATTTTCAGCAAAGCATACACTTATATTTGAAAGTAAAAACAATTTCTTTCCGTCTTTCTTCAATTGACAAATAAGCTCTGCCATACCGTCAATTACGGGTATATTATAATACCAATTTTCATATACCTTCTTCGCCGCATCATGTAATCTCTCAGGCAATCGCGAACAGATTCCCTCTATAACATCTTCGTCAGCTATAGTTCCCTCGTCAAGCTTGTCCCAGAAAATACGGTCAAAAACAACCTCGGAAACCAAAAGTATATCTTCCTTACTTTCTACATATTTCGAGGTCATATATTCAGGCTCAAAATGAACTACAACCTTACCCAAGTCAAAAATATAATTTTTAATCATTAAAAATTAACTCCTGTTAGCAAAGTTATAATGGGTGTGGGTGAAACCCACCCGAACCTCTTATCTCTTCACTCTTACCTATTACCTCGCCGTCAGGCGTGTGGGTATGGGTGAAACCCACCCTTCATTCTGCACTTTGCATTCTGCATTTAATAAATTACTCCTCATCCATATAATAACTGCCGTTACGCTTCAATCCTAATTGAGTAAGTACTGCTTCTTCCTTCTCTCTCATATGGACTAACTCAATACCGCCGTTTTCGTGGTCATAACCTAAAAGATGAAGCATTGAATGTACGGTTAAAAATCCTATTTCTCTCTGGAGAGAATGGTCATATAAATCAGCCTGTTCAAATGCTTTTTCCATGCTGATTACTATGTCACCCAAAAGCTTTGCGCCTGTATCGGGATTTATATCATAAACTCCGTTTTCACCCAAGGGGAAAGACAGCACATCTGTCTCTCTGTCAATGTTTCTGTACTGACTGTTGAGCCTTTTTATTTCCTCATTGTCAACAAATCTTACACTGACCTCTGCTGAGGAATTAAACTCCTCGTTCACCAATACTGCTGTGCAGCATCTTCTGACTAACATTCTCACACCTGTGGGAATTTTTACTGTGTTCTGGTCGTTTGTGATAATCACCTTGATTTTATCGCTCATTTTCTTTTTCTCCCCTCTTCTGATTTTTCATATGCTTTGATTATTTCCTGTACCAATCTGTGACGGACTACATCTTTTTCCGTAAATCTTACGGTTGAGATATCGTCAATGCCTTTTAATATCCTTACAACCTCAACCAAGCCTGAACGCTTGCCGTCAGGAAGGTCAATCTGTGTAATATCACCTGTTACCACCATTTTTGAATTAAAGCCGAGTCTTGTCAGAAACATTTTCATCTGCTCGGGGGTGGTGTTCTGCGCTTCGTCAAGAATTATGAAGCTGTCATCAAGTGTTCTTCC
>JAFRZS010000095.1 GCA_017442445.1 Clostridia bacterium | reverse complement strand
GGTTGAAGAAAGACTTTGTAGCGAACTTCAGGGAAAGGTGGAAAACATCTATCCCATTGAAATAATAGTTAAATTGCCTTGGGCAGTTTAATATAGATTTATAATGATCACGCCTTGTCGGGCTATAGCAGGGAGAACCGTGATAAAAATATTTGTAGCCGGAAAGGCAGAGGAAATAGTTATGGCAAAGATTACAATTAACGAAAATGTCTGCAAAGGTTGTGAACTCTGTGTTGCAGCTTGTCCCAAAGGCCTTCTTGCTCTTTGTAAGGATAAGATGAATGCAAAAGGTTATCATCCTGCAGGTATTGAAGAAATGGATAAATGTATCGGTTGCGCATTCTGTGCAACAATGTGCCCCGACTGTGCAATTACGGTTGAGAAGTAAGAAAGGAATGAATATACAATGGCAGAAAGAGTATTGATGAAAGGTAACGAAGCATTGGCTGAAGCTGCTATTCAGGCAGGTTGCCGTAATTTCTTCGGTTACCCGATAACACCGCAGACTGAACTTGCGGCGTACATGGCAAAGCGTATGCCCAAAATTGGGGGTACATATTTACAGGCTGAGTCAGAGGTTGCAGCTATCAACATGGTATTGGGTGCAGCATCAACAGGTGTAAGAGTTATGACATCTTCATCTTCACCCGGAATCAGCTTGAAAACAGAAGGTATTTCATACATGGCAGGTTCTGATTTACCTGCACTTATTATAAACGTACAGAGAGGCGGCCCCGGTCTTGGCGGTATCCAGCCTTCACAGGCTGACTATTGGCAGGCAACAAGAGCACCCGGTCACGGTGACCTTCATGTTCTTGTTTTTGCACCTTCATCTGTTCAGGAAATGGTTGACCTTGTAAGTCATGCTTATGACACAGCTGATAAATACCGTATGCCCGCTATGATTTTAGCTGACGGTATGCTCGGTCAGATGATGGAGCCTGTTGTTATCGGTCAGGAAGAAGAAAAAGAACTTCCTGAAAAAGAATGGGCGGCAAACGGTCATGAGTTCAAAAGAGATCATAATATTATCAACTCTCTCTATTTACAGGCTCAGGATCTTGAACGCCTTGTAAAAGAACGCTTTGAGCGTTATGAAGTTATCAAGCAGAACGAAGCTATGTGTGAAAATTACATGGTTGACGATGCTGAATATGTTATTGTTTCATACGGCGCTACATCAAGAATTTGTAAAGCAGCTGTAAGAGAAGCAAGAGAACAGGGAATAAAGGCAGGTCTTATCAGACCTATCACATTATGGCCGTTCCCGACAGAAGATATCATTAAATCTATCCCCAACGCAAAGAAATATCTCTGTGTTGAAATGAGCATGGGACAGATGATTGATGATGTTAAACTTGCACTTAACGGTGCAAGAGAATGTGATTTCTTCGGACATACAGGCGGTATCATTCCGACTCCCGAAGAGGTACTTTCAGAGATTAAGAAAATGGCAGGAGGCGAAAAATAATGGTAGTATTTGAAAAACCGAAAGCATTGACAGATGCTCAGACACACTATTGTCCCGGTTGCACACATGGTATTATTCACCGCCTTGTAGCCGAATGTATGGATGAACTTTCACTTGAGGGTAAGGCAGTCGGTGTTGCTCCCGTTGGTTGTTCAGTTATGGCTTATGATTATTTCGGTTGCGACATGATTCAGGCTCCTCACGGCAGAGCTCCCGCAGTTGCAACAGGTGTAAAACGCGCAAAGCCTGATGCTTTTGTATTTACATATCAGGGTGACGGTGACTTGGCTGCTATCGGTACTGCTGAAACAGTTCACGCTGCAACAAGAGGCGAAAACATCACAATTATTTTTGTTAATAATGCAATTTACGGTATGACAGGAGGTCAGATGGCTCCCACATCATTACCGAATCAGATTACACAGACAACACCCTACGGACGTGATGTAAATACAGCAGGTTATCCTATCCGTGTTTGTGAAATGCTCTCAACATTAGACGGTGTTGCTTATGCAGAACGCGTTGCTGTTGACTGTGTTAAGAATGTAAACAAAGCAAAGAAAGCTATTAAAAAAGCTTTCCAGACACAGATAGACAAAAAAGGCTTGTCAATTATTGAAGTTGTTTCATCATGTCCCACTAACTGGGGTCTTTCACCCAATGATGCACTTCAGTGGTTGCGTGATAATATGCTTCCTTATTATCCTTTGGGAGTGTACAAGGATAAAACAGGCGAGGAGGTAAAATAATATGAAAGACTTAAATGCTATTTTAGCAGGTTTCGGCGGTCAGGGTATTCTTTTCATGGGTAAGGTTATCGCTTACTCAGGACTTATAGACGAAAAAGAAGTTTCATGGCTTCCTTCATACGGACCTGAAATGCGTGGCGGTACAGCAAACTGTAGTGTATGTATTTCTGATGATCCAATCTGCTCACCTTTGGTAATCAATCCTAATGTTCTTATTGCTATGAACTTGCCTTCTCTTGACAAGTTTATTAACGATGTTCAGCCGGGCGGAATCGTAATTATTGACAGCACTCTTGTTCCGAAAAAAGTTGAAAGAGACGATGTTACAGTAGTTTATATTCCTGCAACTGAAATGGCTGAAAAGAATTCCTTAAAGGGTCTTGCAAATATTATTCTTATTGGTAAGCTTATGCAGATGACAAACTTCTGCTCAATGGAAGTTATGGAGAAAACAATTCAGAAGGTTGTTCCTCCGAGAAAACAGCATCTTGTTGAGCCTAATATGAAGGCTATTAAGCTCGGCGCAGAATTCTAAATTTTATTAGTGCGGCATATACACATATTGGTTATGTTGTACTCAAAAACAAAACATAACCCTCTGTGTATTTGATATACAGAGGGTTATAATATCATTATTGATTATTACAGAAAGTGAGGGATATATATGCCGGGTCCCGGTGGCGGTTCAAGCGGCGGAGGTTTCGGAGGAGGCTCCTTTGGTGGAGGCGGCGGAAACCACGGAGGTTTCGGCGGAGGTCATTTTGGCGGTGGCTTCGGTCACAGACCGTACAGACGAGGCGGATTTTTCAGTCCTTTCGGCGGTTATTACAGACCGTATTACGGAGGCGGCTGTTTAAGCGGTCTTCTCGGAATGATTGCCGCTCCGATATTTTTGCTTATTTTTGCAGGTTTGTTTATCTACAGCAGTATTGGCAGTCTTACAGCTGAAATTGCAAACGGCGGAAAAATCCAATACAACGAAGCACAGTTTCAGAAATATGCCGACGAACAGTATCAGAAGGAGTTCGGAACATCAACTGCCTATGAAGACAATTTGCTTATTGTTTTTTTAACCAATGAAGAGGCAAATGGTTATTACACAATAGCGTGGATAGGCGATAATATTCAGACACCTATTATAAATATGTTCGGAAATCAGAATACTGAGTTCGGCAGAGCTGTTTCGGCTAATGTAAATCAGAGTTATTTTGCATATTCAATAGACTCAAATCTTGCGGCGGTAATGGATACAATGACTGAAAAGATCACAGTTTTAGGTCTTGAGTCCTCGTTAAGAACAGAAAGCGACCGGTCAAAAATGACTCAGTCACACATGACCAATTATTCAGCTTTAAGTGTTTCGGCAAACACGGTAAATCCGTCACTTGAAAACTTTACGGAAAAAACAGGAATACCTGCTGTAATAGTAATTGACAATGTGGAAAACGTTTTTGAAAAATCCTTCTCATTCGGCACAATAATTACATTGATTATAATGGTCGCACTTGTAATACTCTCAATCTGGTGGATTATAAGAGCTGTTAAAACAAGAAGAAAATATAAAGACGGCGAAGAAATTGAACGCGATGAGTTTTAAAGCAACGGCTATCTCGCATTTGCGAGATAGCCGTTAGTAATATTTGATTCAAAAGATTATGTTTGGATTATTTTAATCTCATAAGAGTTAAGTAAATCAAGGCGAAACTTTGTATAGCATCAGCACAAATTGTTGTGTTTTTCAATGAAATCTGCTTCGCAGATGAAATTAAAGCTATCCAATCTCCCGACGAAGTCGGATTTCATCACGAAGTGATTTCATCCCACGAAAGTGGGATTTATCCAGTCCGATAGGACGGATTTAGTTGAAAAGAAAGACTACCTAAAAGGAGCAGAAATGGGGGTAAAAAAGCCCAAAAGTACACCGAATTATTTTAATAATTCTTTTTCTATTTGTTTTGCAACGGCTAAAAACACAGTTGCGTCATCATGCTCATCAAAATACTCATTAAAGACCGATGCAATTATCTCCGCTATGTCTTGCACTGAATGGTCATCGCTTATTCTTGCACTGATTTCTTTTGACTCAACATCAAACTCATTGGAAGGCGCACCGCTTACCAACAAACCATAATAATCCATTTGGTCGATATACTTCTTAACGACGTGGAATCTGTTGGACATAAAAGCATCTTCTTTCATGATAATTATATCATAAATCATATTGCTTTTCAATGAAATCGCGCGGGGCGCGATGAAATCCGAGTAAACTCGGATGAAATCTGCTTTGCAGATGAAATTAAATCCGTCCCTATCTCCCGACGAAGTCGGATTTCATCACGAAGTGATTTCATCCCACGAAAGTGGGATTTATCCCGTCCGTGAGGACGGATTTAGTTGAAAAGAAACAACCTTTGTCTGGTAGACAAAGGTTGTTTCTTTTCTGGAGCGGGGTACGGGAGTCGAACCCGCCTGTTCAGCTTGGGAAGCTGACATACTACCGATGTATTAACCCCGC
>JAFRZS010000094.1 GCA_017442445.1 Clostridia bacterium | reverse complement strand
CTGTGTTATTGAAGAACCGTAAAAAACAACAGGTAACTCATTGTAATACTTTTGAGGTTTTTCAAAAGTCGCTCCGCTTTCGACACCTATGTAAAGCTTATCAACACAATTATATAAAGGAAAATTTATGATATAATCAAGCATTTCCCCGCTTGTATTCAAAACTGATTCGTATCCGTTCGGGGAATCCGACGGAGGTGTAAATGTTCCGTTATATCTGTATCTGCCGTCAGTTTCCGTCCTGAAAAAGAAATCGAAACCGCACATTCCTACGTTTGTCATTTTGCTCATCTTCGTTTGTTTTCCCCACTCTGCCTTAACAGCAACATACGAAGAATTTGTTCTGAATCTCACACGGATACCTGATGTATGTTTATTAAGCATCGCAACAGATTCAGAAACAGTTTCCGCTATATCTGAAGGGATTCTTGCATACGGAGAGACCTCCGCCGCACCATAAATCACAAATGGCTCCTGTGTCGGATCAAGCCATATAATATCATCTTTTTCAATTTTAGTTTCAACCTTTAAATTTTTATCTGCTTTTGAAATATCCATATTGCCTCCGGATTAACACATAATACATCTATTCACTTTTATCATTTATTGAGATTCCTTCAAAACTTTCTTTCGCTTAATTGTTGCAATTAAGAAATCGAAAAATTTATAGATATATTTACAAATAAAATGTAACGCAAATGCACCTGCAAGAATAGCTGCGGTTACTGCAAACCAATTAAGCGGAAAAGCAAATCTTGTATCGAGCGCAGAAATAATTACATGTTGCACAAGATATATTTCCAAGGTTATTTCAGCAACAAAAGAAATTGCCTTTTTAATCCATTTCGGTAACTTTTCAAGTTTATTATCAAGTGATGAGAAAACTTTGAAAACAAAAAACAAAAAAGCAAAAATTGTAATCCAGTTTATAATCTGAAAACTGAACAGCTGCTCTTTACTTGTAAATAAAATTTTAGTGATAAAATACGCCGCAAAGCTCAAAACAGCACCTGCGATATACAGAGGTAAATGTTTTTTATTGTTTCTGAATGTCTTGTCCGCATCTCTGAAAAGTGCACCGAGCAACATGCTTTCAAAGAATAACACCCTAATAAACCACTCTTCAACAACATCAATGTGATAGTATGTTTTGTCGTAGAAAAATATAAAATAAATTAACGCTAACACAAATATTCCCGACATAATCCACTGAATATTTTTTCTCAAAAGATCTATTTTGCATACAAAGTAAAAAGGAATATATAAAAGAATAATTGACGCAATGAAATGATAATATGTAGGATACAGAAACCAACTAAATGCATTCGGTAAATATGCATTATAATTATAGGCATTTATCAAAAAATAAAATGCTGTTATGATAGTTACCGGAAGATAAATTCTCCATATCCTTTTTCCGTACCAACTGAAAAAATTGTTTTTGACATTATAAAGACAATAGCCGGAAACGGCAAAAAACAAAATATCACCAATGAGTCCGCCACTTGCAATTTCAGAAATCGGATAGACACCCGTATAATGTGAATTTGTAATCAAGCATGCCGCAATCGCCCTGAGGCAAGTTATAAAAAACACCATAGCAATTCTCCATAAATTATTTATAAAAGTATAACATAAATTAAAATAACAATCAACATTAAATTGACCTTGTTTTTTAAATTGCATTTTACAGATTTATAGAAAAATGCGGTCAGATTTTTCACAGATAAAATTCTTATTATCAGTAACTGCGACAAATCGGATGTAAAAAACTTTCGTTTTTTTACATCCGATTTTTACTTTATTCTTGTATAAAAGACTCGTGAACTGCTTTTTCAAAGTTGCGTGCAGACTCATTACCTGCACCACCGTCGCAAACAGAATTTTTCATATAAACAGCTACAACCTTATTTACGGGATCAACCCAGAAATGTGAGCCGTATGCGCCTGACCAACCGAATGTACCAACATCTAATACCTGATATCTTTCAGTTGAGATTACTCTTACTGCAAGGCCCCATCTTTCTCTTCCACACATTATACTTTCAGGCACGTGAGGTGTTCCCATTTTTTTGACCGATTCTTCAGAAATTACTCTTTTTCCGTTATATATACCCTTATTACAAAGCATAAGAGCAAATTTTGAATAGTCAGAAAGAGTTGAAACAAGACCGCCTCCGCCGACATAATGTTCACAGGGATAATCCCCCATTATGCATTTTTCAGGCATTTTTTTCTCGACGCTTTTACCGTCAACTCTGTCATGCATTGTAATCAAGCGTCCCCACTGTTCATCATTCGGAATAAATGTTGTATCAACCATTTCGCAAGGTTCGAAAATTTCTCTTGTAATAAACTCAAGATAATCTTCACCTGTTACCTTTTCAATAATTGCAACTACTATCTCAAATGCCGCAATTGCACTGTAAAATGTTTCTGTTTCAGGCTCAAAATCAAGACCCCTTTTAATAAAAAAGTCAATAGATTTTTCAAGAGTCTGCTTGTGTTCGTCACCCATTTTCATATCAAACGGTGTTGAGCCTAAACCTGATGTATGGGCAAGTAGCTGATATATACGGATATCTGTCTTCGCTT
>JAFRZS010000093.1 GCA_017442445.1 Clostridia bacterium | reverse complement strand
GCATCAGAATTGATAAGCTTATAGTTGATAAAATCCCTGAGCTTACAAGAAATTCAGTGCAGAAGCTTCTTGATTCGGGGAATATGACGGTCAATGGTATTGTCAGAACAAAAAGCTACAAAACAAAGCTTCACGATGTTATTGAGCTGACAACAGAAGATGCCGTTGAACCCGAGGCAATAGCCCAGGACATTCCGCTTGATATCAGGTATGAGGATGATGACCTTCTCGTAGTCAACAAACCTCAGGGAATGGTTGTGCATCCTGCGCCGGGCAATCCTGACGGAACACTTGTAAATGCGCTTTTACATCATTGTAGCGGCAGCTTGTCGGGTATTAACGGTGTTATGCGTCCCGGTATAGTCCACCGTATTGATAAGTTTACAAGCGGATTACTTATTGTAGCCAAAAATGACCTCGCACATATAGGACTTGCAGAACAGATAAAAGAACACAGCTTCTTGCGCGAATACCGTGCGGTTGTTAAAGGTCATTTTAAAGAAAAAGAGGGTACTGTCAATAAACCTATCGGCAGGAACCCGAATGACAGAAAAAAGATGTGTGTAACTCTTAAAAATTCAAGAGAAGCTGTAACTCACTATGAGGTTTTAGAAGAATACGATAAATATTCTTATATTAAACTCAGACTTGAAACAGGTCGCACACATCAGATAAGAGTTCATATGGCGTACATAGGGCATCCCGTAGCGGGTGACGATGTTTACGGAAAACCTGAAAAGAAGCTTGAAGGACAATGTCTGCATGCAGGACTTATAGGTTTTATCCACCCAAGAACTCAGGAATATATTGAGGTGACTTCTGAACTTCCCGAATACTTTGAAAATTTCTTGGGAAGTTGCAAATAATTTGGAGGTGTAAACTTTGGAACAAGCAGCAAAAAAGCAGCTTAGAATCAAGGCTTGTAAAGCCAGAATGGGTATAATTGAAGCGGTGTACAGCGCAAATTCGGGACATCCCGGCGGATCACTTTCTATCGCTGATATTATGACTTATCTCTATTTTAATGAAATGAATGTAGATCCCAAGGATCCCAGAAACGAGGACCGTGACCGTTTTGTACTTTCTAAAGGTCATACTGCTCCCGCTTTGTATTCAGTTCTTGCGCTTAAAGGATTTTTCCCGGCAGAAGAATTGAAGACATTAAGAAAACCCGGTTCAATGCTTCAGGGACATCCGAGCATGAAGATGACACCCGGTGTTGATATGAGCACAGGTTCACTCGGACAGGGTATCTCAGTTGCAGTTGGTATGGCACTCGGTGCAAAACTTGCTGAAAAGCCTTTCAGAACTTATGCTGTTTTAGGTGACGGCGAATTGCAGGAAGGTCAGGTATGGGAAGCAGCGATGTTTGCAAGTGCAAAGGGTCTCGACAATCTTTGTGCTGTTGTTGACAACAACAATCTTCAGATCGACGGTACAGTTGCACAGGTTAACTCTCCGTATCCTATCGGTGAAAAATTCAAGGCATTCGGCTGGAATGTTATTGAAATATGCGCACATTCATTTGATGAAATTGAAGCAGCTTTTGAAGCAGCTAAAGAATTCAAAGGTAAGCCCACAGTTATCGTTGCTAAGAGCATCAAGGGTAAGGGTGTTTCCTTTATGGAAGATCAGGTTTCATGGCACGGTGCTGCTCCCAACGAAGAACAGTACAATCAGGCTATGGCTGAATTACACGCAGCATTATTACAGTTAGAGGAGGCATAAGGAATGGCAGACACAATTAAATTAGCTACAAGAGAAGCCTACGGTAAAGCTCTTGTAGAACTCGGCGAAAAGAATGAAAAAGTAGTAGTTGTTGATGCTGACCTTGCCGCTGCTACAAAAACAGGTATGTTCAAAAAGGCATATCCCGACAGATTTTTTGATGCGGGTATTGCAGAATGCAACATGGTAAACGTTGCAGCAGGTCTTTCAACTGTTGGTTTTATACCGTTTGCAAGTTCGTTTGCAATGTTTGTTGCAGGCAGAGCTTTTGAACAGGTAAGAAACACAGTAGGTTATCCTCACCTCAATGTTAAAATCGGTGCAACACATGCCGGTATCTCAGTCGGTGAAGACGGTGCAAGTCATCAGTGCTGTGAAGATATCGCATTAATGAGAACAATCCCCGGCATGACAATCATCAATCCTTGTGATGATGTTGAAGCACGTGCAGCTGTATTCGCAGCAGCTGAAACAGAAGGCCCGTTCTATCTTCGTTTCGGAAGACTTGCTCTTCCCAGACTCAATGCTGAGGACTATAAATTTGAAATCGGCAAAGGTGTTCAGCTCGCTGACGGTAAAGATGTAACAATTATTGCTACAGGTCTTATGGTTAATGAAGCATTGATTGCCAAAGATTTACTTGCATCTGAAGGTATTTCTGCAAAGGTTATTAATATTCATACAATCAAACCCATAGACCGTGATATTATTATTGAAGCTGCAAAATCTACAGGCGCTATCGTTACTGCAGAAGAAGCTTCAATCATCGGCGGACTCGGTTCAGCAGTTACTGAAGTAGTTTGCGAAACAGTTCCTGTTCCTGTAATCAGAGTCGGTGTTGAAGACAAGTTCGGCGGCTCAGGTCCTGCAGTAGAAATGCTTAAGATTTACGGTCTTACAGCTGCTAATATCGTTGAAAAAGCAAAGGCAGCTATAGCTTTAAAGAAATAATTTACTGAAATGTCGTTGTCATGACGGCATTTCTTTTTGGAGGATGCGTTTGTGAGTAAGGAAATAATTTTCAGATCAGCAGTTTTCGGCGGTTTTAAACGCGAAGATGTTATAAAATATATTGAACAGCTTCAGACGGAAATAGTTGATGATAAAAGAATAATCGGTGAAAAGGTAAGAGCTTTAAAAGATGCTGAAGACAAAATTGCAAGTCTTGAGGCTGAAATTGAAAAGCTGAAAGCTTCAAAACCGAAAAAGTCAGAAACAAAGAAAACTGAAACAGAAACAAAGAAAAAATCTACAAAAAAACGCACAACCAAAAAAGAAAAGGCAGAAAGTTAATGTCTGAATATTATATTAACACAAGTGATTTAAAAACATATAATCTAAAACTCAAAGCGGGTGACAGAGTATATCTTTCGGGCATGGTCTATACAGCTCGTGATGCGGCACACAAGAAAATAGTTGAGCTTATAAAAAACGGTGAGAACTTACCTTTTGAGCTTGACGGTGCGTGTGTTTATTATGCGGGGCCTACGCCTACTCCTGAAGGTTTGCCGATTGGAAGTTGCGGTCCGACGACATCGGGAAGAATGGACTCTTTTACACCTCTTTTGCTTGATAAAGGGTTGAAGGCTATTATCGGCAAAGGCGAGAGAAATGACGAGGTCTGTGAAGCTATTATCAGAAATGAAGCAGTTTATTTCTGTGCAATCGGCGGTGCAGGTGCACTTGCGGCTAAATCCGTAAAAAGCTGTGAGGTTATAGCTTTTGAGGAGCTTGGCTGTGAGTCCGTAAAGCGTCTTGAGATTTATAATTTTCCGTTGATAGTTGCCATAGATTCACATGGTGAAAATTTATTTAAAAAAACTCTTGACAAATAAAAAATCAGGTGATATAATCCTTAACATAAAAGCAAAGACGGAGACGGTTCAGGCTGAAAACATTTCAGAGAGTCTGCGGTTGGTGAAAGCAGATAGTGTTTGCCGAAAACTCATCACTCCCGAGCTGTGGCCCGAAAATTACAGTAGGCGTCATCGTATGACTGCGTTAAAGTCTAAAGCTTGTTAGAGCTTGAGGGTGCATTTGCACTGAATTTAGGTGGTACCACGGGATAATATCTCGTCCTAAAGTTTTTACTTAGGACGGGATTTTTTTTATTATCAAAAAAATTTAAGAAAGGAAGTTGTAACATGGAGCTTCAAATTAGAGAAATTGCAGAACGAATACGAGCATTGAGAGACATTCTTGATTTGTCCGAGAAGGAGATGGCTGAGCATATTGGCTGCACCATTGAAGAATACAAGAATGCAGAACAGGGTGAAACGGATTTCAGCTTTACATTCATTTATAAGTGTGCTGAAAAATTTGGTGTTGATATGATTGAGCTTTTGACAGGCGACAATCCGAGACTTTCTTTCTACACGATAGTCAGAAAAGACAAGGGTTTGCCGATGAAGCGCAGATCTGGATTTAATTATTATCACCTCGGCTACAATCTGAAAGGGAAGATTTGTGAACCGTTTTTGGTTACTGCACCTTATTCCGATGAAGAACAGGATAAGCCGATCAAGCTTTCCACACACAAAGGTCAAGAGTTTGACTACGTATTAAAAGGCAGTCTTAAAATTGCATTTGAGGATCACATTGAAGTTCTCAATGAGGGTGATTGTGCTTTATATGATTCAGGACACGGTCACGGTATGATTGCGACAGGCGGCGAGGATTGTGTATTCCTTGCAATAACGATGAAGAGGTAGGTTTTAATAAATGCTTAATATAAACGAAAGATTTGTTGATGACGTTTTTGATGAAAACGGTGTCTTAAAAAGTTATAAATTCAAATACGAAAGTAATTTTAATTTTGCTTATGACGTAGTTGATGAAATCGCAAAAGGTGAGCCGGACAGACCTGCACTTTTATGGTGCAATCCTAAAGGAGAAGAACATCTTTTTACTTATGGCGATTTAAAATATTACAGCGACAAAACAGCGAATATGTTAAGAGCTAAAGGTATCGGAAAAGGCGATATGGTAATGGTTATCTTAAAAAGACATTATCAGTTCTGGTTTACAATCTTGGCACTTCATAAATTAGGTGCTGTATGTATTCCTGCATCATTTCTTCTTACGAAACATGATATCGTTTACCGTGTAAATTCAGCAGATATAAAAGCTGTTCTTTGCACAGGTGATGGTGAAACAGCAGAACACGTTGATGCAGCATTACCCGAATGTCCGAGTCTCAAAGTCAGAATTATGGTTAACGGTACCCGTGACGGTTGGGACGATTTCATGACCGATATGGAAAAAGCTGATGATAAACTCGAAAGAGTAGATACAAATGTTGAAGAACCCAGCATCATGTATTTCTCATCAGGAACAACAGGTAATCCCAAAATGGCTATGCACAATTACCTTTATGCACTCGGTCATCTTTCAACAGCAAAGTATTGGCATAAGGTAGTGCCCGATGGCAGACATCTTACAATTGCTGATACAGGTTGGGGTAAAGCTGTATGGGGCAAACTTTACGGTCAGATGTTTATGGAAACTTGTGTTTTCACATATGATTTTGATAAATTTGATGCTAAAGATATACTTCAGAAGCTTCAGGATTATAAAATTACAACACTCTGCTGTCCTCCGACAATGTTCAGATTCTTGTTACAGGAGGATGTTGCATCCTATGATTTATCAAATCTTGAATATTGCACAATTGCAGGTGAAGCATTAAATCCTGATGTATTCAATAACTGGTACAAGCAGACAGGCATCAAGCTTATGGAAGGCTTCGGTCAGACAGAAACAACTCTTACAATTGCGAACCTTTTAGGAACTGAGCCTAAACCAGGTTCTATGGGCAAACCTGTTATGCAGTACGATGTTGACATCGTTGACGAAGACGGAAATTCTGTACCGCCCGGAGTAACAGGTGAAATCATCATCAGAACAAAAGAAAAACCCATCGGCTTGTTCATGGGTTATTACAGAGATGAAGAAAAGACAAAAGCTACTTGGTATGATGATGTTTATCATACAGGTGACACTGCATGGAAAGACGAAGATGGTTATTTCTGGTATGTCGGAAGAACTGATGATGTTATCAAGTCTTCAGGATACAGAATCGGTCCCTTTGAAATTGAAAGTGTTTTAACAGAGCATCCGTCTGTTCTTGAATGTGCTGTAACAGGTGTTCCTGATCCGTTGAGAGGTAATGTTGTTAAGGCTACAATTGTTCTTAAACCCGGTTATGACGGAACAGATGAACTCAAAAAAGAGCTTCAGCAGTATGTCAAAAAGGAAACCGCACCCTACAAATATCCGAGAATAGTAGAATTTGTAGATGCTTTACCCAAGACTGTAAACGGAAAAATCCGCAGAGCAGCAATCAGAAAGTCTGATAATGCTTAATTCTTAGTAACAAAAAACTGAGGTGTTGTTTATATAAACAACACCTCAGTTTTTTAATTATAAATTTAGTCTAACCTCGGAATATCGGTATAGTCAAGCGCATAAATTCCTGATGTCAGATGCACATATTCTATTGTGCCGACCTTAAAGAAATTCTTTAATTCCTCTTTAAATTTCAGATATCCGTTTGCAACAAGTGTGTCAGTATTAAAAACTCTTATACTGTTATTATGACTGTTTGATACATACAGATAATTGTCCCTTTTAAAAATGTTGACAGGACCTGCAAAACCTGTGTTTATTCCTCCGCCGATGCGCGTGAGAATCTTTCTCTTAAGTGGGGAATAGTTGATTATGCAGTTTTTATCCTTAACAGCAAACCATAAAGTATCGTTATCAACACAAGCGCCGCTGAGGTTTGCGTTTTTATAAAGAATCTCACCGTCAAAGGTAAGCTTACCTTGATTATCAAAAACACTGATATAGCCGTCATGTGAGTTTACCAGAACTGTGTTATCCGAAAATTTACATACATCACAGAATATATAGTCAACAATTTCTTTTACTATTTCTTCGTATGCGAAGCCGAATTTATATTTCTGGTATTCAACTCTTGTTACAGCTGTAGTATTTAAAGTCAGATGGTTATAGGAATAAAACGAAGCTTTATATGTACCGTCAGGAAGTTTATCTTCAACGACATATAAAAAACCCTCTGAAAAGGGGGTTATATCTATAACTCTGCCCGGAGCTACTTTTTTCAAAATAAATCACCAAACCAAAACCCCGCCAAACCGGTTGCGGCCGATAATAACCTGCATCAGAAAGCAGGTGGGTGCCGCCTTCCGTTTTCACGCTCCCTTCGTCCGATAAAATCGGGAGGTCTGCAATCCGCCGGAAGAGATAGGCTCCCTTTAAAAAATTGTTGGGTTAATATAGACCGCAGTTATCGAGAGTGGCAGGGAACAAATCAATTTTCTAATTTAATATCAAATTCTTCAGCAAGAACATCTGTGAATATGCCGACAACATCTTCAAGCTCTTCAGGATCGGCAATATCTTCAAGAAATACATCTTTACCCTTTTCAAGGACTTTGAGAATAATTATACCGTCATCATCTTCATCAAAATCCTCCTCAATGATGCTTCCGTCATCACTGTAGTAGGGAAGGAGTGCAACATATTTTCCTGTATCTGTTTCAATTCTTTTAAGTTCCTCAAAATAATGCTCTACACCGTATTCGTCGAAAACACTGACGATATCGGGAGCTTCAAAATCCTGGCTCATTTAGTATTCTCCAATCAATTTAGTTTACTACATAATTTTACTCTTAAATCGCTTT
>JAFRZS010000092.1 GCA_017442445.1 Clostridia bacterium | reverse complement strand
TGCCACAAACTGGCGCTTTAACCAACTAAGCTACATCCACCATATGGCGCGCTTGAAGAGACTCGAACTCCTGACCCACTGCTTAGAAGGCAGTTGCTCTATCCACCTGAGCTACAAGCGCATAAAATGGAGCGGGTGATGGGAATCGAACCCACACGACCAGCTTGGAAGGCTGGGATTCTACCATTGAACTACACCCGCAAATTTCGTAACGAATGATATTTTATCACATGGTTTCCTGTATGTCAAGTAAAAACGGACAAAAAATTAAAAAAACTTTGAAAATACAGAACTTGTTGACTTTGAAAAGATTGATGTGGTACACTTTAGAGGTTGAGAGGTGTTTAATTTTGGAAAAAAGAAATTTGAGATTCAATAAAGACGGAAAATTTAAAATAATGGTAGTCGGTGACACTCACATTAAATTTACTGATGAAGTAAAAATGGGTGACTATCTCAGAATGATGGATAAATTTGCGGAGGATTTAAAACCTGACCTTGTGGTTTTTATGGGTGACCTCATTTCCTTCAAGCATTATAAAGACGGAAAGGTAATTGATGCAACCGAAGAGCAAAAGCGTCACGAGATGGATTGCCTTGTATCTGCCTGTGTGAAGAATAATATTCCTTTTGCCGCTGTTTTGGGAAATCATGACCATGACCTCGGTGAGTGGCAGGCAAAAGAGATTCTTGCGCGTTTCAACGAATATGAAAATTTCATTTGTATCGATGAAGCGGGAGTAACAGGCTTCGGTAATTGTAATGTAACGATAAAACACAGCGATTCAGAAAAAGATGCACTTAATTTATGGTTTATTGATTCAGGCTGTCAGTCACCTCTTAATGATGGCTATGCAAGTGTTGAAGTTGACCAGATTGCATGGTACGAAAAAACCTGTGACGAATTAACTGAAAAAAACGGAAAAGTTGTCCCTGCGTTTTTGTTCCAGCATATGCCCGTTGTTGAAGAATATCATTTTTTGAAAGAAACAAATAAATGGAATCCGTATGCGGTTAAGGGTACGGTGAAAACATTCAAGAAATATTATAAGCTTGATAAAAGAACAGGTGTCAAGGGTAATATGGGCGAAGCACCGTGCACACCTAATGTCAGCAGCGGCGAGTTTTACAGTTGGAAGAAAAAAGGCGATGTAAAAGCAGCGTTTTTCGGACATGACCATCTGAATGATTTTATCGGACAAGTTGACGGTATATATCTCATACAGAATAAATCGGCAGGTTTCCACATGTACGGTGACGGAGTAAGACAGAGCGTCAGGCTTGTGACCGTTGATGAAAACTGCCCTGAAAAATTTGAAACAAGAATGGTGCGCTATCAGGAATATTTCGGGAAGAAATGCGATTCTATCAAAGGATTTGATAAAATCCCTGACAGACACAGAATGGTATTAAGACGCGCTATTATGATAATAACAACGATATTAAGTATCGGGATATTAAGCTATCCCGTCTGGAAAATCGTAGAAAAATATATCTAAATATTTCTCTTGATTTGTTTCAGTGCGCTTTTTTCAATACGGCTGACCTGAGCCTGAGAAATTCCGACTTCTTCAGCAACCTCCATTTGCGTTTTACCTTGCATGAAGCGTAGTGAAAGAATTTTCTTTTCACGCGGAGAAAGTTTTGAAATTTCTTCTTTCAGGAGGATTTCATCAATCCAACCGTTGTCGTCATTATGATCGCCGACCTGATCCATTATATATATGGTGTCGCCGCCGTCAGAGTAAACGGGTTCAAAAAGTGAAACAGGCTCAACAATAGCCTCAAGAGCCAGAACAACATCTTCTTTTTTCACATCAAGATGCTTTGCGATTTCCTCAATGGTAGGCTCTCTGTCTAATTTTATCGTCAGTTCTTCCTTCGCTTGCATGGCGTGGTATGCAGTATCGCGCATTGAACGGCTGACTCTGACCGCATTGTTGTCGCGCAGGTATCGTCTGATTTCACCGATAATCATCGGGACGGCATAGGTGGAAAAACGCACGTTCTGAGTCATATCAAAATTATCAATGGATTTTATAAGTCCTATACATCCGACTTGAAAAAGGTCATCGGGATTTTCGCCTCGGTTTGTAAACCTCTGAATTACTCTGAGGACAAGTCTTAAATTGCCGCTTATGAGTTCTTCTCTGGCGCGAAAATCTCCTTCGTGCATTTTTCTGAGCAGTTCCATTTTTTCGGCTTCCTTGAGTACTTTTAATTGCGAAGTGTTGACTCCGCAGATTTCAACTTTTGTGTATTGCATAGCATTCCTCCGTTCAATAGAATTATTGCCGAAGAGCGTACTTGTAATTCAGATTTTTAATATAAATTAAACGACAAAAAATTATACTTTACTTTCACAACTTAATGTGCTAAACTGTTAAAGAAGGTGAGGTGTTATCCTTGAATAATGCATTAAAAGGTGATAACGTAGATTTTCTCATGAGAGCAATATTAAGCCTTGAGACAATTGACGAATGTTACAGTTTTTTTGAAGACCTTTGCACAGTAACCGAAATCAAGACAATGGCACAGAGAATTGCCGTTGCAAAGATGCTCAGCGAAAAAAGAGTATATGGTGATATTGTAAAAGAAACAGGCGCAAGCACAGCAACAATCAGCAGAGTCAACAGATCTCTCAATTACGGCTGTGAAGGTTATGATGTGGTCTTTAAAAGGTTAGAGAAATGACAGAATATGATATTTTTTCAAGGTTCTATGATGAACTGACGGAAAATGTTGAGTATAAAAAGAGAGCAGAATATGTCAACAGACTCATAAAAGAAAACTGTCCTGACGCTGAAATCGTAGTTGATTTAGCTTGCGGTACGGGTAGCCTTACGGTTGAATTAGCCGGTATGGGTTATGAGATGATAGGTGTTGACTGTTCTGTTCAGATGTTATCTGAGGCTCAGAATAAGGCATATGACAGCGACGGTAATATAATGTTCCTGTGTCAGAGGATGCAGGAACTTGATTTATACGGTACGGTTGATGCAGTTGTATGTATGCTTGACAGTATAAACTATCTAACAGAAGATGGGGACTTAGAAAAAGTATTTGCTCACTGTCATAACTATTTAAATGATGACGGACTTTTGATATTTGATATTAATTCTGAATATAAGTTCA
>JAFRZS010000010.1 GCA_017442445.1 Clostridia bacterium | reverse complement strand
TTCGGATTTTAACAAGAGAAAGCTTGATATAAAAATTGAAGACGGCAAAATTTCTGATATCTCGGAAAACCTCTGCGGTGAAAACGCAGTCGATTATTCTGATTGCACAGTTTTGCCCGGCTTTATCGATATCCACATTCACGGCACAAATAACGGTGATGCCTGTGATAAAGATGCTTCTTCAATAGATATCATTTCAAAAAACCTTGTCCGTCACGGTGTAACATCATTCTGTCCTACAACGATGACGCTCTCCTATTCCCTGCTTGAAACCGCATTTTCAAATGTTGCTTCTTATATGGGAAAGGAAAACGGAGCATATATTCACGGCATCAATATGGAAGGCCCTTATATTTCTTATGAAAAAAGAGGCGCTCAGGACGGACAGTATGTACGATCTGCCAATGTTGATGAATTTAAAAAATTAAACAGCATCTGCAAAGTATCGCTCGTTGATGTTGCTCCTGAAATTGAAAATGCAATTCCCTTTGCAAATGAAATTTCAAAAATCTGTACTGTTTCTGCCGCACATTCAAATACAAGCTATGAAGATGCAGAAAAAGGCTTTAAAAACGGTTTTTCCCACGCAACACATCTTTTCAATGCTATGACAGGATTAACTGCAAGAAATCCCGGTCTTATCGGTGCAGTCTTGGACAGCGACTTTGCAACAGCCGAGCTTATCTGTGACGGTTTTCATATTGCACCGTCAAATTTAAGACTTGCATTTAAATTGCTTGGTGAGGACAGAAGCGTTATCATAAGCGACGCTCTGCGTTCTGCGGATCTGCCTGACGGTGAATATGATTTTGCAGGTCAGATGATTTATGTAAAAGAAGGCAGAGCTTTGTTGGAAGACGGTACTATTGCCGGGTCTTCATCAAACATTTATGAAGAATATATCAATGCAATAAAATTCGGTATTCCCGAAAAACAGGTTGTAAAATCCTGCACGATAAATCCTGCAAAGGTTATCGGTGCCGACAATATAACAGGCAGTATTGCAATCGGTAAAAATGCCGATCTTCTCATACTTGATAAAGATAATCAAATTAAAAATGTTATCGTAAAAGGCAAGGTAATCGTATGATTATTGTTCCTTTTGAAGAAAAATATGTTCCCGCTGTTTCTGAAATTGAAAAGGAATGTTTTTCAGTCCCTTGGTCAGAAAAATCACTGAGAGAAGAACTCACAAATCCACAGGCATTTTTTCTGGTCTGTCTTATAGAACAAGAGGTTGCGGGTTACATCGGAATAATTGATATCTGTGGTGAGTGTAATGTCACAAACGTCGCAGTAGGTGAGAAATACAGAAAACAGGGTGTCGCAACCGCTTTGATAAAAAAAGCGATTGAAGATGCGATAAACCGCAGCTCTGATTTTATAACTTTAGAAGTCAGAAAATTAAACACACCCGCTTTGAATTTATATACAAAACTCGGATTTATTACTGTTGGCGAAAGAAAAAATTTTTATTCTCACCCGACGGAAGATGCAATACTTATGACTAAAAATTTAAAGGAGGAAGGCTGACATGAAAATTCTTGCAATTGAAAGCTCCTGCGACGAAACTGCCGCAGCGGTAGTTGAAGACGGAAGAACAGTTCTTTCCTCAGTTATAGCTTCTCAGGTTGCAGAGCATATAAAATTCGGCGGAGTTGTTCCCGAAATCGCATCAAGATATCACACGGAAGCAATTTCTTCCGTTGTATCTCAGGCACTCACCGATGCTTCCTGTAAGCTTTCCGATATTGATGCTCTTGCAGTTACCTTTGCACCCGGTCTTATCGGTGCGCTTCTGGTAGGCGTGAATTTCGCAAAGGGACTCAGCTACTCAGCAGGCTTGCCGCTTGTCCCCGTACATCATCTCCGTTCACATATTGCGGCAAACTATATCTGTAACAAAGACCTTGAACCTCCGTTTTTGTGTCTTGTAGTGTCAGGCGGTCACAGTCATATTATTGAGGTACTTGACTATACACATTTTAATATAATCGGCAGAACTCATGACGATGCCGCAGGTGAAGCTCTCGATAAAGCCGCACGAGCTATGGGACTTCCCTATCCCGGCGGTCTTAATATGGATAAACTCTGTGCAGACGGTGACGATAAAGCATATCAGTTCCCGAGACCGAGAGTTGATAACTGTCCTTATGATTTCAGCTTTTCGGGACTCAAAACCGCTGTGCTTAACACAATACACAATGCAAAGCAGAAAAATGAAGAAATTTCAATAAAAGACCTCGGCGCTTCATATATGAATGCTGTAACGCGTTGTCTTGTTGAAAATCTTGAAGCCGCAGCAAATGAACTCGGCTACGATAAAATCGTTCTCGCAGGCGGTGTTTCGGCAAACTCCGTTCTCAGAAAGAAAACAGAAGATTTCTGCAACAGAACAAACAGAAAACTCTATCTGCCCCAATTGTCACTCTGCGGTGACAATGCCGCTATGGTCGGCGCACAAGCTTATTTTGAATATAAATCAGGGAATAAAGCAGGGCTTTCGCTTAATGCAATCGCCTCTTTACCTATTGATTATATATAATGCTACATTTTTCAATAAAAATTGCTAAAAATTTAACAATTTAGCCGTTGAAAGTATTTTAACTAAAGGGTATAATATCTGTAATTTGAAAGGAGATTAACTATATGGCAGAATTTACTAATAACAAAAGCGTTCTTTCTTGGATAGACGAAAAGACAAAACTCGTCAACCCCGACAAAATCGTTTGGATTGACGGTTCTGAAGAACAGATCGAAGCTTTAAGAGCTGAAGCTTGTTCAACAGGCGAAATGATTAAACTCAATCAGGAAAAACTTCCCGATTGTTACCTTCACCGTACAGCAGTAAACGACGTTGCAAGAGTTGAAGGCCGTACATTCATCTGTACTCCCGAAAAGGAAGAAGTCGGCCCCACAAACAACTGGATGAAAGATTCTGAAGCTTATGAGCTTCTTTACTCAATCGCTAAAGACAGCTATAAGGGACGCACAATGTATGTTATCCCCTATTCAATGGGCCCTGTAGGTTCTAAGTTCTCAAAGGTAGGTATTGAGCTTACTGACTCAATCTATGTTGTATTGAACATGGTTATCATGACAAGAGTAGGTAAAGATGTTCTTGATTTCCTCGGTGATTCTGATGACTGGGTAAGAGGTCTTCACTGCCGTTGCGAAATCAACGAAGAAAAGCGTTACATCTGCCACTTCCCCCACGATAACACAATTATCTCCGTAAACTCAGGTTACGGCGGAAACGTTCTTTTAGGTAAAAAGTGCTTCGCTTTGAGAATTGCTTCAAATCAGGGTAAAAACGAAGGCTGGATGGCTGAACACATGCTTATCCTCGGTATTGAAAATCCCAAGGGCGAAGTTAAATATATCTGTGCAGCATTCCCCTCAGCTTGCGGTAAAACAAACCTCGCTATGCTTATCCCCCCCGAGAGCTATCTCAAGCAGGGCTATAAAGTATGGTGCGTAGGTGACGATATTTCCTGGATCAGAAAAGGCGAAGACGGAAGACTCTATGCTATCAACCCCGAAAACGGATTCTTCGGTGTTGCTCCCGGAACAAACAATAAGTCAAACCCCAACGCTTTAGCTGCAACACTTAAAGGCACAATCTTCACAAACGTTGCACACAACCTTGACGATAATACAGTATGGTGGGAAGGAATGGGCAATAATCCCCCTGCAAACGCTATAGACTGGACCGGCGAATTCTGGAACGGCCAAACTTCAAATCATAAAGGTGCTCATCCAAATAGTCGTTTTACCGCTCCTGCCAAGAATTGTCCGATTATCAGTCCGGAGTTTGATAATCCCAACGGTGTACCGATATCTGCGATTATATTTGGAGGTCGAAGATCAGATACAATTCCGTTAGTATACGAATCAAGAGATTGGAATCATGGTGTATTTATCGGTTCAACGATATCTTCAGAAACTACGGCTGCGATTACCGGTCAGGTCGGTGTCTTAAGGCATGATCCTATGGCTATGATTTCGTTCTGCGGATACAACATGTCAGATTACTTCGAGCACTGGATATCTATGGGTAAATTATTAGGAGATAAAGCACCGAAAATTTTTGGCGTGAACTGGTTTAGAAAAGACGACGCAGGGAAATTCCTGTGGCCCGGCTACGGTGATAATTTT
>JAFRZS010000091.1 GCA_017442445.1 Clostridia bacterium | reverse complement strand
GCATCTGCCTATAACACCGCCTCTAAACTTACCGGAAGTTGTATTTGAACAATTGAGGGTTCCTACAAAATACGAATATTTTATTTCTGCACTGCTGTTATTCATATAACCAATCAAACCACCGGTTGTTGTATTGGTATTACTCTTTGCGTTAGTAACAGTCACACCTTGAACATAACAGTGTGACACCTTGGTCGCAGTTGAACCGCACGTTCCTATAAGACCGCCGACATAGTAAGATGCTGCAGATGCAGTCGGGTTTGCAACTGTTCCGCTTCTTACAAAGCAGTTCTTAACTGTAACACCGTTTCCGTAACCTATCAGGGCACCTGTGCCGTAAGTAGCTGAAGTTGTCGAATAACCGCCTGTTACAGATACATTTTTTAATCCGACATTTTGGAATGTACCGCCGTCTGCGTAACCAAAAAGACCGTAGCTACGGAAACTTGAATTTCCTTGTACAGTTAATCCGCTTATGGTATAACCGTTTCCGTCAAAATTACCATCAAAAGTATAACTGGTTCTATATGCCAAAGATGAGTTCAAACCACCTATAGGAATCCAATAGTGAGCTGACAAATCGATATTTGCAGTCAATCTTATGGTCTTTCCGGAAAATCCGTAAGTTGTATTATTGGTTCCTTGTGTAGATTGCCAAGCAACCCAAGCAAGCTGTGCTGCGGTGCCGATATTAAAGACACCGTTGGATTCTGTAACTGCCGCAGACCTATAGTCCGTCCAGTTACCACTCGCCTGCTCGGTTACTTCAAATTCTTCTTGATTTGAAAAATCAGGCAAAGCGAGAGTGTCCGACACATTGTTTGTGTCAGCCTCTGTGTTTATATTTTTGTTTTCGGATGTCTTATCTTCCGCCTTCTGACCAAGGCTTTCAACAAAACCATCAACTGAATCTGAGATTTTTTGTCCAATGCCGTCAATAAGATTAGAAATTTCGCCTGCGGTCAACGGATCGACCGGTGCAGATGAGAATAACATAATCACTGAAAGCACGAGTGATAAAATTTTTGATAACATCAAAATCTCTCCTTTCATCTTTCCTAAAAATATTTCCGTCAAAGTAATAGTATACAAACATTTATAATAATGCCATACTACCAATAATATACTATCACAATACTTTTGTATTATAATTCCAATTTAGAATATTGAGCATTAAAGATACAATTTTTTTAGTTGATTTCACTAAATTTCATTTGTATAATTCTAAAAAAGAATACAAATCGTACGGCACGAGGGTCAATTTATCTAAAGAAAATTTTTATTCTTTTTATTTCTTTTTTGTCGGTTGATTTTGTTAAAAACAGAACAAATATATATATTGACAAAGTCAATAAAACTTTTAAAAAAAGTAACGGTTTTGATATTTCCCTAATATGAGCACCACAACATAATTGAACTAAAGCAGCGATAATTATTGCCACAATCGGTTTTATGATTGAATTTTTCAGGTTGATTTTTAAATTTGCAACTTTGGATAATCTTCTGATTGAAAGAATAAAATTTATTATTTCGCTGATAAAAAGTATTGCTATGTATCCTTTGATTGAGTATCGCGGTATCAAAAAATATACAAGTACAACACAAAGTCCCGAATCAAATATATTGTATCGCATAGAATGCAGTTGTTGGTCAAGTCCCTTCAACATTCCGTCAACCATCATGTCAAGATACATCACAGGGATAAGCGGTGCTAAAATCTGTATGTACATTGTACAATCTTTTGTTTTATAAATAATCTGCGAAAAATCCGATGCAAATATATACAATATTCCTGCTGTACATATTGAAAAAATCATTGTCATTTTGATACAGATTTCTATTACCGAGTTTATTTGCCGCTTTAATCCTTTCGCATCTAACTCGGCTATTTCAGGCACAAGCAAACCCGATAAACTTCCAAGTACAGATGACGGATATAAAAGCAAAGGAAAGACCATTCCGTGAACTTTTCCGTAGATTGATAATGCTTCCGTTTGTGACGCTCCCGATTTTTTGAACCCTATCGGAATCAGGAGGTGTTCAATTGTCAGAAGTATTGAACGTACAGACGAGCCTACAGAATCGGGTATTGCTATACGAAGCATTTTACGAAATATTCCTTCTGATTTGGCTTTCTCTTTTTCTGAAGGTCTCATCATTCTGTACAAGGTATAAGAAAATAATGCTGCGATTACTTCAGATACAGTTATACCGATTACAATTGATATACAGGCATATTCAACCCCTTTAGGTAACAGTAATTTTAAAAGAACAACTATAATCGCAATTTTTACACCTTGCTCCGCCATCTGAATTACTGCAAATACAGATGCTTTTCTTGATGCTGTGTAATAGCCATTCAATGCCGATGATACAGCTATAAAAGGCAAAGCAATTGCAAGAATTTTCAAGGGTCTTGCTGTCATGATATCTCCGAGCCATTTTGTACTAATTATATCAGCAAAAGCAAAAAGTAAAAAAGATATCGTGATTCCCATAAAAAGCGCAAAACCGAAACAGTTATTCATTATATCCTTTAATCTGAACTTTCCTACATCGACAGCATCTACTGTAAGACGCGTCGATGCCAACCGCACTCCTGATGATGCAAAGGTTACGGATAAGGCATATACGGTCATCACTAACTGAAACAAACCTATCCCCGCTGAACCGATTTTGTTCGTCAGGTAAACATTAAAGCTCACTTCAATTGTTCTCATCAAAAATGTTGCCG
Organism: Clostridia bacterium; assembly: GCA_017442445.1. Classification (GTDB taxonomy): domain Bacteria; phylum Bacillota; class Clostridia; order Oscillospirales; family Acutalibacteraceae; genus RGIG2945. Next base: position 8,113 of record JAFRZS010000091.1, on the reverse strand, counting down.
CGGTTAATACAATCGTGTTAACTAATAACTTTTGTGTTTTTTTCATTTTTCTCCCCAAATAAAAAAATATACAAGATTTTCACCTTGTATATTTATATGGGAGAATTTTATTATCTATACTGATTGTAAAGTTCTATTATTAAATTCCATGTCAGCGGATTTACCGCGCCCGTTGGGTTAAGACCTTCATAATTCTGTATTGCTCTGACAGCATTTGCAGTTGCATCTCCGAAAATACCGTCAACAGTTACAGCCGGAACAGTGTCTATATTTGAGGATATTGTATTTATAAACCTCTGTAGCTGTGCAACCACCTCACCCGTCGCTCCTGTTGTAAGAATATATCCGGGATATGCAAAAAGAGGATTATACTGCGACGGCAAAACCGCAAGATAACTTGAATATACATCTTGCATTTTATTCCATGTCTGTCTTCCGACTATTCCGTCAACCGTCAGACCGTAATATTCCTGAAAGCGTCTTACTGCATTCTCCGTTGCATTTCCGAAAACTCCGTCAGGTTCTATCTGCGGTAAACTATCATTGAAAAATCCTATAAATGCAAGGTAATATTGTATTATCCACACGCCGACACCTGTATCACCTTGTGCCATTACTCTTTCATATCTGCGCTCAACCTCGGATAAATTTAATCCCTCTGAATATAAATCCGATATCGATTTTACGCCGTAATATATCCGCTTTAACTGATACCACGTTTCTTTTCCGACTATTCCGTCCGTGTTGAGATTAAAAATATCCTGAAATGCTCTTACAGAATTTTCTGTTGCAAGGTCATATACACCGCCATTTTCAGGTATTCTCGGGATTGCCGGATAGTTTCTTGCTATTCGGTTTAATTCTCTCTGAATTATCACAACCTCTTCCCCCGCACTTCCCAGTCTGAACGGTACTCCCGGATATGAAGGTATATTGGCACTTATAGGCGCATTTCTTACTATATTTATATCGTCACCATAGTAATTCTGTAATATTTCATAGGGTGTCCTGCCTTGTCTTGCAAGTGGTACTGTTCCCCATTGTGAAAGCCCGTCACAGGTAACCGTTGTTCCGTTGCAATACTGTGTAAAATACGGCTGTACCTGTGTACCTTTTGTTACATAGTCATTGAAAAGCTCATCAACTATCCGGCTGACATTTGTAAAAATATCTCTGCCATCAACATATGCCTGGTCATATTGAGTGGAATTTGTTATATCGAAGTCATAGCCTCTGCTTCTGTAGTATTCTGTAAAAATCCTGTTGAGCGCAAAGCTTACCTGAGCATATATATTGGCTCTGATTGCATTTTCAGGCCATGTCGGATAAATTTCGCTCGATGCAACATTCTTTATATAATCAATAAACGGAATCGTTACATTTCTTGCCGCTTGATTCGGTCTTCCCAGATGAACAGTAATATTTTCAGGTATCGTAACTACCGCCATTATTCAACCCCCTGTGATAAATTCCATTCAGATTTTTCATCAATTACTATCATGTCATTTGCCATACCTTCAATTTTCGGTCGCATTTCTACAGGTTGTATAGACTCAATTGAATCAAATATCGGCACATCTTTATACAGCAAAGTAACATATCTCGGCTGTTCAATTAAAACATCATATGTCGCATAAGGCATCTGCGTTGTAATCGGCTCTTCCGATAAATTGCTCTCGGGTGCAGGTAGGACAATATTCCCTGCAATTCCGCTTGAGTCTGTCATTCTCTCTGCAATTGTATAGGGCTGTGAATTAAAATCCTTTGTTACAGATACTTTGACATTACTTACAGGAAAAGCTCTTCCTGCAACAAAAGCCTGTACTCTCAGACTTCCGCTTTGGGGATTATCCTTTAAAAATTCATCATATGTACTATACTTTTTATTCTGAGGCATTTGTGAAGCAACAGTTTCTTCAACAAGAGGCATCGGCGGATTATAATCTCGTTCATAATTTGTTGTAGAGGGATAGTATTCCGCTTCCTGTATTGTCGGTACGGCTTCCTCGGTCGGTATATCTATAAATGTTACTTTATTTTTCTTTGAAAATTCCATTAACTCCTTTTTGTAGCGTTCAAGCGAAATATTAAAATTTTCATCATACATAAAAAAACCTCCTAATATATAGCTTCAATAACTAATATATTAGGAGATTTAATTTTTGATACATCAGTCTTCGATATTATTGAAAACTCTGTCAAGCCATTTAAGACTTAATTCAATCCATGATGCACAAGTCATTGACATTGAAAGGCGCTCAGGTGTATAGCCGCAAGTCATATAGTCTGCAGTCGCAAAACCGTGTCCGCCCTCGGAATAAATATGCATTTCAAACGGAATTTTATTTCTGTCTAATGCTTCAGCATATTTTATTGAATGAATTATCGGTACGCATGTATCATCTCTTGCCGCAAAAATAAAAGTCGGAGGAGTGTTTTCGTCAATCTTATCATCAAGTGAAGGCTGAGGCTCTGCAAGAACATTTTTGCACATTTCTTCCAATACACAAGGATAACCGAGAATCGTTGCACGAGGTTTATTTTTACCGATTGTGCTGATTTCCGCTGCAAGATGTCCGCCTGCAGAGAAACCGATAACTGCTATTTTATCGGGGAAAATAGAAAATTCCTCTGCTCTTTCTATGATTGTTTCCATAGCTTTTTCAGCATCTTCAAGCGGTCTCGGGTATTTTGCATTTTCCTTGCCTACACAATAATGCAAAACAAATGCGTTGAAGCCTTTTGAATAGTACTGCATTGCTACTACTTCTGCTTCACGGTCTGAACACATGAAATATCCTCCGCCGGGAAATACAAGAATTGCAGGTTTTACTTTGCAATGTTCCATCTCTCTTGACGGTTCATGAATATAGGTTGTGAGAGTTGTTTCTCTGTCAGGAAAGAGTTTGATTTTTTCTGTTATCATTTTATTTTCCTCCTTATAAACCAAAATGTAACATAAATAATTGATTTTTGTATTGCTAAAATAATTCTGAAAGAGGTGATTTATCTGAACAGACGCCAATATCTTGAAGCTCGGATTGAAGAAATAAACAGTATTTTAAAGAAAATACATCTGAAAAAAGCTTTTCGAAAAAATCAGGAACAAGCTCTTGATTTTTATAAAAACGACCTCTTTGAGTGTATAATGTTCAGTGATGATGAAACTTAATTCATCACTCTGTCAAGCCATTTAAGACTTAAATCTACCCATGTCTGACAAACTTCAATTGCTGCTCTTCTCTGAGGTGCGCCACAGGTTGAATACTCAGCAACAGAAAAACCGTGTCCGCCTATGGAATATATGTGCATTTCAAACGGAATTTTGTTTTCGTCAAGCACTTCTGCAAATCTGATTGAATTTATAACAGGTACAAGGTCATCGTTTGATGCCGCAACTAAGAATGTCTGCGGTGTCGTACTATCAACTTTATCGTCAACAGATGGTTGCTGAGGTGATAATACCTGCAACATTTCTTCAATAACACAAGGATATGCCAATATCATAGCTTTCGGCTTGATTTTTCCCATTGTGCCGAGTGTTGCCGCCAAATGTCCTCCTGCAGAAAATCCTGCAACAGCAATTTTTTCGGGGTCAATCATAAATTCTTCTGCACGACTTACAATAGTTTCCATAGCTTTTTCAGCGTCTTCAAGCGGTCTCGGAAATGCTGAATCTTCTCCGATTGAATATCTGAGCACAAAAGCATTATATCCTCTTGTATAGTATTTCATAGCAACTACTTCAGACTCGCGCTCAGAGCAAAATCTATATCCGCCTCCGGGAATTACAAGCATCGCCGGTTTTACTGTACAGTGCTTCATTTCGTTTGAAGCTTCGTGAATATATGTTGTAAGAGTTGTCTTCCTATCAGGAAAAAGTTTAATATGTTCGGTTATCACTTTAAAATCCCACTTCCGTACTGAATTATGATACTTTTTCAGTTGTTGTTTTATTTACCTTTACTGTTTTATTTACAGTTGTAGCTTCTGTTGTGTATGTTGTCTGTGATGTAGCTTTTGTTGCTTCTACAGGTCTTGTGATATTCTTATCTGTTGTAGTTTCAGAAGATGAAATTTCTTCTTCATCAGACGCACTGTATTCATCGCCATACATCAAATCAAGCTTCATATACTGTGTACCGACAATTTCATAAGTCATACTGTCATACGCGGTAACATACATCATTACCTTGTGTTTTCCGAAGCTTAAAGTTTTTGACAAGCTTATTCTCTGCATACATTTTCCGGGTTCAATACCCATTGAACGGAAAATAATATCTTCTTCCTCATCCATAATTGTTACAATCATTGTGCATTCATTGGTTGTAAGATTGCTGAACATCAATGTGCCTTCCTTGTACTTTTCATCAATCTCAATTGCCGGACGCGAATAGAATTTAAATTTCTTTTTGTCACCTTTGATATCTCGCCTTATTTCGTCATATCGCTCAAGCTGTGTTTCCTCGTCAACAGTAATATTGGATACAACACTTGATGTTGCATTCTGTCCGTTATATTCTGAAACAGCAGTTTCTGGTACTTTGGGTAAAAGTGCGATAATTATTAAAACCAATGCAACCGCCAAAACAACTGCAGCAGAAATAATAACCGCTAACTTCTTGACATTGATTTTTCCTGAAACGGATTTCTTTTCAGTTTTTTTTGCAACATTCTTTGTTGCTTCTTTCTTTGTTTCAGGCTTTTGAGCCTTCTTTTCAGGTGTAGAAAATTTCGCCTTCGGTGCTACCGCAGGCGAATTATTTCTTTTATTCTTATTATTCTTTTTGTTCTTTTTCTTAGCCATCAGAATTACCTTCCGTTAATTATTCCCATGGGAGTTTTTCAATATCCCAATACTGCATATATCTGTTGATCTGAACTGCGTCAACCTCAACAACAAGCTTTAATGTTGCATTTGTCGGTGCTTCAAACGGTTCCATATCAAGATTTACTGCAGAGAACCCATCTGTAATCAACGGATATTTTTCCCAAGTATCGTTTGATATTGCATTAACTCTGCCGTTGAGATAAATACTGTAGTCATCTTTTCTGTTGTCAAACCAGTCAGCTTCTGCAGATATACCGTAAGGTACCTGTCCTTCAAACTGTGAAACGTGAGTTTCTCCTCCTGAAGTATATGTAACACTATGAATCATACGCACTCTGAGATAGCCGTAACCGAGTCCTTTATAGAGTGCATCTACCCTGAGATTGCCGATATAGTTGTCAGCATTTTCATCCATACTGAGCTCAATTCCGCTTGAAGCATCGGTAATTTCAGTTCTGACTCCGTCTTTCATAAAATATACATCTGCCGCTGTATCAAAGTTTGAAATATTGAAGGCGTTATAAATCACTCCGCCGAAATTTGAATAGAACCATGCAAGTGTTACCGATACAGCTAAAACTGCTGCAACAACAATTAAGACTATACCTGTAATCTTTTTGGTATCTCTGATTTTTGTTTTTTTCAACAGAATGCACCTCCGTTCTTAAAATAAATATTATTCTGCTGTAGAAGTTTCTTCTTCAGAAGGTTCTTCAACCGGTGTTGTTTCCTCTTCTGTTGCAGTTTCCTGTTCCTCTACCTGCTTATAATAACTGTCAATCGCACCATCTGTATCCTGGATTGCAGTAAGGATAATACGGGCATCAGTTTTTAATGTCTGAACATTATCTGTATTATCTAAGATTGAACCTACAACATCGTGGTCTGCCCAAAACATAACTCTGAATGTAAATTCACCGCCGGCAGGGATTGTTATATACCCTTTCTGATAATTTGCAAGAACTTCCATTCTGTTTTCAGCAGTAACAGTAGTGTCGCCGCTGAAAGCCGCTATACTGTCTTCCATTGATTTTCTGATTGTAGTTTCATTTTCAGGAATTTCGTAGAAGAAATAACTTACTGTCAAATCATCTTTAGCTTCAGTTGCTCCGTTTGTTTCAGGATTAAGAACACCGCCGTCAATTGTCACATAGATACGCGCGGGTACATTCCCTGAGTTTGTAACTGTGATGTCTCTTTTATAGACAATCTTGTCCTTTGAAGGATCTTCAAATTCATGAGCATTGTTGAAATCAACAGCAGCATCGTCTTTAACTTTTTTGTTATCGGATTCACCGATATAATCATTAAACTTTGTTGTGGCATCAAAAGTTATATCTTCACTGATTGAAAACTGCCCGTTTGTAACATCGAATGTACCGAATGTGTAATCACCTTCTTGTTCGGCACTGTCATATAACCATGCGCCTGTCGGTGTGAGTGTCGCAAAATATCCCAATGATAATGTAAAAGCTATTACAAGTACAAAAGAGATTATTTTCTTAGCATTTTTCATCCGACTCACCTCCGTTATTTTTTCTTTTATTTGAATAAGCAATTCTGTAAAGCACCAAAACAACTGCTGTTACAGCAAGGACTATCAAAATATCTTTACCGTAAAGTGCAAAGGACATATATCCTGCAAACGGTATTGAAAACCAGAAAATTCCTTTAACATTATCGGCAGCTACCCACTCCGGATCAAGCGTCTTATTGCTGTCGCCTTTTGTTAAAAACTGTCTTTTCTCTTTGTCAATTTCTTCTATTCTGTGTGTTGTCAGCTTAGAATCTTCACCGTGCGAAAATGTTACTACATCCCCCGCCTTTAAATCTTCAAAAGCAATATCTTTTGAAAAAATTACATCGCCTTTTGAAAAAATCGGCTCCATACTGTGACTTATTACTGCATATCCCTTTGCACCGCTTATAAGAATAAAACCGACAAAAAGAATAACTGCAGACATCAGAATAACTAAGATATTAAAGAGTATATTTTTAAAAATCTTCATATTAAATCTTAAACTCGCCTATATCTTCCCAAGTTGCATACTCGCCTTGTTTAGCCTGGAATTTCAAGATTACTGTTGAATCTTTTCCTGAGTACTCGTCTTTTTCTATTGCATCGCCTTTGTATTTTATGGAATCAATAAAACTGATTTCCACACCGTCTGCATTATTTGCTTCAGGAATCTGAGAGTTGAAAACCTCTGCTCCGTTTTCATCGGTAGTAAGTGTGCCGTAATAGTAATATCCGTCGTCTTTCGAAGACCATTTACCTGAATCTATGAATGTTACCTCAAAATTACCCGTATCTTCAGGTCTTACCGTATCAACTATTTTGAATCTGATTTCAGTAGATATTGTTGATTTATTTATAAGCTCAAAAGTGCCAAGCAAAACATCATCACCGGGAATTATGTATTCTCTTGTATCTTCTTCCGCTGTGAAATTAAGTTCGTAGTTTACATCGCCGACTATGAAACTCTGAGTCAAATAAGAATCAACCGTGAACCATGCAAATGTATTCTGAAATAATGTTACGGACAAAACTGCAACAACAATCAAAACTATGCTAATTATTCTTTTCTTCATCGGTTTTGCTCAACTCCTTTCGTCTTATTCTGAATAATTCAATTTCAACCGCTATCCATATAACTATCAACACTGCAGTTATAATTCTGCCGACGGTTGAATTTAAGGCTTCAACAACAAATCCCATGTAAGGAATAATCAACCTTACTCTGCCCCTCACAAACTCATACGGAGTCGGTACGGGATCTCGGGTATCATTTGCATCGCCTTTTGTATATATCAACTGTTCGTTATTGTCTAATTTATATACCCTGTGGGTAAATCTGCGGGTAGTATCCTTTGACTCGAAAGTCAGCATATCGCCAACTCTGATTTCAGAAAATTCTACCTGTTCTGTAAACACCAGACTCCCTTCGCTGAAAGTCGGTGCCATACTGTCAGTCTCTACATAAAAGCCTGACAATCCGAATAATTTCGGAATCAGCGATACGGCTATTACAAAAAGAAAAAATATGCTAATAACCGTTGTGGCAATATCATTAATCAGCTTTATCTTCTTTGCCACGGCTATCCTTCCTATCACCCGCTATTTTGCGGATATTCATTACTTCTGTAAATATAATCGCAACCAGAGGTACAATCAATGCAAAAAACATAAATTCCTGTGTTGAGATCACTTTAAAAACCTTGCCTAAAATTGATGATGACTTTATCACCTTTCCAATCAGTTGATTGTCATATACAGGATAG
>JAFRZS010000090.1 GCA_017442445.1 Clostridia bacterium | reverse complement strand
TGCATAGAACTTGTATATTCTGTTGCTGTTTACTATCGTTTTGCCATCATATGACCAACCTGCAAAAACTTTACCTTCAGGAATATCGCCGTCTTCTATCTTCAATGTAACAGCTTCGTTATATCTGTAAACCTGCTCTGTTGTTTCTTCGCCTATTACTGTTTTAACTGTAAACAACTCATCGCTGAGTGCATATACAGATGTAATAATCATATTTCCTGTAACGCAATCAAAAGATTTATCCCATTTCAGGAAGATATATTCACCGTATGTTTCTGATATTTCAGGAGCAGTTGCCGAAGCGCCTTTCAGTACTTTCTGTTCATCGATTACCGATTTTGTAAGAGAATCAACAAACATTACATTACAGTAGCCTGAATCAGATGCATCTGAATACACTGCTGTAAGATACCAATCTGCTTCAATTATCAACTCGATTTCTTCAAGACATGATACGATTCTGTTTCTGCCGTCTTTCCAATACATAAACTCGCCGCCGTCGGATACTGCTTTTAGAGTTACCTTTGTTCCGAAAAGCATCTGTTCATTTGTATAACGGTCACCTTCGTGTGTTTCTGCAGAATCGTTGAGCTTTACATATATTCCTGAATTGATTGCTGAAACATCAAGTGTGTAAAGAACGATTTCTTTTTCCCAACGGGCATATAAAACTCTGTCTTCAGTACCCATTTCAATATCATTGGAAAAATCTATTTTTATGCCCTTTTCATCTTCTGTATCTTCAGCAGTTGTGTACCAACCGATGAACACATATCCGTTTCTTTGGTGATCTGTTGGTGCTGTGCCTTTGATTGATGCGACACATTCAAGCGTTTTTCTGCCCACCTCAGCATTTGTTCCGTCATTCATCATAAAAATAATTTCATATGATTTATACTGGGGATTTGCAAGTAATTCTGCGATATTTTCAATCATCAGGTCTACAGTTGCCTGATCATATCTGTATGAAAGCTGACCTCTTGTATTGTCAATTTCCTGCCATATCTCAAAAAGTTTTTCTCTGTAAGTATCCTGATATTTCTTGGAATTGTTATAGTAGCTTTCCGCAACACCCGCATATCCGTTTTCATCGTAAACGGAATAGTCTGCGGGATTGAGCATCATACCTTCATATGCTGCCTGAAGATCTGCTACCGCATTATCAATATCTGTCTGTTCAAGTACGCTGAGATCTTTCGGTAAATCGTAGTTGTAACTTACGGCAATTTCAAAGAATGAATACCATGAACCTTCTTCATACCAGAGAAGACCGTATGTATCGGAGAAGAATTCTTCAAGACCTTTATCCCCTGTTTCAACAATTGTGTTAAGTGTAAGTGCTTCATCGATATACCAATCAAACTTTGAATAGTCTGCACCACGAGGTGTAAGACCGCCATATGCTTCAATCAAAAGCTTAGCATAGTTATCAACTTCTGCCTGATTTTTGATTCCCTTACCTTCAACTACTGTTGCTACAGCATTTGCAAAAGCATCAAATGAATCAGTTGTGAAGATTTCCTTTGTAACCTGATAATCAACTCCATTGTAGTTATATGTATGAGAATCGTTATATTCATCATCAGGTGAGCTGAGTGTCATTTCGTAGTAGTATGTTCTGTATTTGTCAACCACCGAATAATCTGCGGGTTCTTCCAACAATGCATCAATTGCAGTTTTCAATTCAGCTGTTATAAGATTCGCTGAGGCAAGTTTTGCATAATCATAAAGAACTCCGTTATTTTCGCCATAAACCGTATTTGCACTTGCAAACTTTTCTTTTGCAGTTGTTCTGCCCGGTTCCTGATAATATAATATTTCTTCCTGCGTTGAGGGGTATATTGCAGTTTTATCTATATCAGAGGGGAATCTTTCAATTTCCGCTGACAGAGCATCCATTTTCCATCCGGCATAGAGATGAATATCGTCTGCGGGGAATACGGACGGTTTCGCGTATGCTTTGTAGCCTGTGCCGTCTTTTATATACCAACCAAGGAAAGTATAACCTTCCATTTCTTCGGGATCTGCAAATTCCGTGATTTCAAAAGCAGAATTATATTTTCCGCTGATGGTTGTCGTCACATCTGTATCTGAATTATTGTGGTGGAAAGTAATTACTGTTGTTCTTTCCGTCCACTCTGCCGAGAATACTACTGTTCCTGATGTATCAGGAACAGTGTAGTCCGTTCCCTCAATAAAGAAGTTTTTACCGCTTGAATCAGGGATATTTGCATTCCAGCCCATAAGCTGATATCCGGGTCTTGATATCTGATCTGCATCAGGAAGATTTACTGTTTCGCCGTACCTTACTGTATCAGCCGGTGTTGTGTAACCGCTTTCTGCCAGTGTGCCGCCGTTAGGTGCATATGTGACTTTTATCGACTTCTTCTCCCATACAGCATAGAGATTCTGTGCTGAATTTGGTACCGTGAAATTCACAGTATATGTTGCAGTTGTAGCACTTGCCTGAGTTGCCCAACCTTTGTGTTCATATCCTACTGCAGTTAATTTGTAATCACCTGTAAAAATGTTCTGAATTGAACCGATTGTGAGCGCTTTAGTTGTATCGGCTTTGAAACCGCTTGTAGTAGCGCTTACTCCTGAAGGAAGATTAATAAAGAATTTTACATTTACCGTATCGGGTGCCCATATAGCATAAAGGTTAACAGTTGCACCGTCTGTTGCCGTGAGATTTTTGAAATTCTCACCGGGCTGATATGTTTTACCTGTTCCTGCCGCATTTGTATTCCAACCTGCAAACTTGTAGTTTGTAACTATGAAGGAGTTCGGACTTATCGTATATGAAGTATCATATGTACAGGGCTGATTTGCTACACTGCCGGTTAAAGAAAATCCGGACGGAACATTTCCGTTGTATTTTACAGTATATTTAATTGGTGACCACGCAGCGTAGAATGTCGGACCGTTTGCAACCGCAAGGTCATTGTTAGTCAGTTCAACCTGTGTGAAAGGTGATGCCGAGTTATTGGTTCTTGACCACCCTACACACTTATAGCCTGTTTTTGCAAGATGTGAAGACTCCGTAAGATTTATCGTTGCAAATGTATATAAAGGTGCTGCTGTTGATGATGCGTTTGTAGAAACATCTGAATATATTGTGTAATACTGCGGTGTTGTAACTGTACCTGTTGTTGCGCCGTTCACACTATAATTCACTCTTGCTTTAAGTGCTTTTACAGCATTTTCAAGAGTTGTGTATGCGCTGTCTATTGTTGACTGCGGTACACCGCCACAAAGAACATTCTCGGCATTTGAAATTGCACTCTGATATGCTGACCATGTTGATGAGTCATAAACCGAGCTTACTCTCTTTAATGTGTTTACCTCGTGATTATATAAATTCCAGAGCTTTGTTGAGTTTACTGAAATATATGTAATATCATATGTAATTGTCGCATTTATTTCAGCTTGTGTTGTGCCTAATATACCGGTTGATTCTTTATTGAATGAATATCCCTTTATTCTATATGTAACCGTTGTTCCTGCAGTTGTCGGAGTCGGTTCCGGTGCAACACAGGCATATTCCGATACATAACCATACTCGGGGTAATCTTTAAGATTAAGTCTTATATAGGTACCTTTATTAGCAAAATATTCAACCATTTCATAATCGAAATATGTTGTATCACTAACTGTAAAATCTATTCTTTCGCTATCCGGAAAATCGTCATCATCATCAATGTTATAGAACCCAAAATCAATACTGTTAATAGTTGTTGAACCATACTTTGAACCTATAGCATTAGATTTGTTGCTATCAAGATAAAACTTACCATAAATTTTATCAGAATTTGTTCCGGTTTCTTCTCCGTCATCGTAATCAAAATTACCGGTTGTAGCATTTATCGCCAAATCCCAGACTCTGTCTTTATTAGATCTGGAGTCATCAAAGGAATAATTTGCCCAGGAACTTGCTATTTCATGCAAACCATCAACTTCAATGCCGAAATAGAGTTCTGCAGTTGATTTTTTTGTGTAGTTGGCGGTACACTCAAAATCGAACTCCATACCCATTGCTTTTCTCGGATTTCTCGCATTCTCTGTAACTACAAAATCTTTTGTATCTGTCGCATCAATATCGTCTGTTGTCTGTTTGCCTGTGCTTTCAAATATTTTGCCTATTTCGTCAACTACAGTT
>JAFRZS010000089.1 GCA_017442445.1 Clostridia bacterium | reverse complement strand
CTTACAACCGTCTGTGCGTTGATACTTCCGCTTATTGCAAGATACCTTACCGATATGGGAATAAACGATATCGGCTCACTATCAATCGGAATTATTCTGAAGGTCGGTTTTACTTATATCGCATTACGCATAATTGATGCGGCGGCAAGTTTCTTTATGGCATCTGTCGGTCATATTATGGGTACTAAGATTGAAACTGATATGCGAACAGATTTATTTGCACATCTTCAAAAGCTTTCCTTCAATTATTTTGACAATACTAAAGTCGGTCAGATTATGTCAAGAATCACAAACGACCTGTTTGATGTTACGGAATTTGCACACCACTGCCCCGAAGAATTTTTTATTTCGGGAATTAAAATCATCGGCGCATTCACTATTCTCTGCTCTATGAATATTCCGTTGACTCTGATTATGTTTTCTGTTATTCCGTTTATGCTCATCTGTGCATCATTCTTTAACAAGAGAATGAAAAAGGCTTTCAGAAATCAGCGTACTCAGATCGGAGAAATCAACTCTCAGGTCGAGGATAGTATTTTGGGTATCAGGGTTGTAAAATCCTTCGCAAACGAAGACATTGAGGAGGAAAAATTTGATAAGGGCAACAAAAAATTTCTCGGTATAAAAAAATACTCTTACTTCTATATGGGCGGTTTTGAATCAACAAATAAATTCTTTGACGGCCTCATGCATATTCTTGTTATTATGGTCGGCGCAATATTTATGATGAACCGTTCAATCACTCCCGCTGATTTAGTTGCATATGTGCTTTATGTTTCAACTCTTATTGAGTCAATCCGTAAACTTGTTCAGTTCACAGAGCAATTCCAGAGAGGCATAACAGGTATTGAAAAATTCTTCGGTGTCATGGATGAAAAAATTGAAATCACCGATAAAGACGGCGCTACCGAACTTAAAAATGTCAAGGGTGATATTGAATTCAGAAATGTTGAATTTTCATATACAGATGACGGAAAAAAAGTTCTTTCAGATGTAAATTTCAAGGTTAATGCAGGTGAAAATGTTGCACTTGTAGGCCCCTCCGGTGGAGGTAAAACAACAATATGTAATCTCATTCCGAGATTCTAAGAGGTCAATCAGGGTGAAATACTCGTTGACGGTCATAATGTAAACGATGTTACTATGAAATCCCTTCGTTCTTCAATCGGTTTTGTCCAGCAGGATGTCTATCTGTTTTCGGGTACTGTAATCGAAAACATTGAATACGGCAAACCCGGTGCAACTATGGACGAAATTATTACCGCCGCAAAACAGGCAGGTGCTCACGAATTCATAACACAGTTAAAAGACGGCTACGATACATATGTCGGCGAAAGAGGTGTCAAGCTTTCAGGCGGTCAGAAACAGAGAATCAGTATTGCAAGAGCATTACTGAAAAATCCGCCCATTCTTATTCTTGATGAAGCGACCTCAGCACTTGACAACGAAAGCGAAAGAATAGTTCAGGAGTCACTCGAAAAACTTGCAAAGGGCAGAACAACATTTACAATCGCACACAGATTAACAACTATCAGAAACGCAACGATGATACTCGTCCTCACAGATAACGGTATTGAGGAACGCGGCACACACCAAGAGCTTATGGAGAAAAAAGGAGTCTACTACAACCTTTATAAAAGCTACTCGG
>JAFRZS010000088.1 GCA_017442445.1 Clostridia bacterium | reverse complement strand
GTCTGTTGAAATTACGGGATACCAGAAAAACCATAAGCGCTCTCTGTCATCAACAAAGATACAAGGATTTATATCTGCGATACCTTTTGTATTTGCAAGAATAAACGGTTCTGTCCAGCCTTTACCGACAGGTTTTCTTGCCGCTAAAACACGACCGTCTGCCGCGCGTCTTTCACCGTCACCCTGGAACCATACGGCAAATAACTCACCGTCGGGAAGCTGTACTATTCCCGAGCCGTGTGCGTGTTCATTGATAAGCGGGAAAATATCCTCTGTTATAGGAGCAGAAAATTCTTCAAGACCCGGTACTGTTTTGTGCCAATCCTGATTTTTTGCTCTCATTTCAGCAAAGGTTTCTGCTCTATCGGTTTTGCTCAGATATTTTTCGTCTGTTTCCCAAGCAATTACACCGAGATTACAGTTATGATCAAAGTATGTTGAATTATTTTTGAGTGTTTCCTTATAATCTTCAACATCGGACAACGCTAATGTCCATTCGTAAAGATTATCTGAAACAGCTGTTTTATTGCCTTCCTTTAAAGCAAATATACCGTCTGTTTTTATAAGTGAAAGTTCTTTCACTTCTTTACCGAAGCCTATAATAGGCTCAGAGAAATCCCAATCTCTCTGATTTGAACAACTTGCAATAACAGCGCACTGTAAGGGATAAGAATATATCGGAAGATAAATTGTACCTTCATTTTCAATCGGAGCACCGACTACGCACCAACCGATACGGCGGGTATGCGGATAAATACCTGTGTAGTCAATAAAACCAAGCATTGAGCCGTCAAGCATTTTTTCTTTTTCTGTGATAAATGCTGTCCATTCATCATCTGACATTTCAACCTCTCCGCTGTCGCGAAGCTCATTGAAGCGCTTTACAAACGCTTTGCCGAAAGGTTCGTTTTCAGGGTCAATGCCGCTATTGAAATGGCTATCCCTGAAGCATCCGCCAAGACGGACATACATGGCATCCTGCCATGTCCATTCAAGCTTGTCCTGAGGTTTTTCTGCTATTCTGAATTTTATCTGTGAAGACTCCAAAGAATCTGCAAGTAATGTATTCCAGAAAAGCCAGAGTCTGTCCGACGAATCTGTAAACAGATACGGACTTGTATCCCCCGCACCGACAGTCTTTGCAAGAATTATCTCCTGATTCTTATATTCACCTGTTATGCAACTGCCGTCAGGCTGTGCTTTTGCTTTTATTATTTCGCCGTTATAATTAGCTTCGGTTGTGTACATAATCAGTCCGCCTTCTTAAAAAATTGGGGTAAGTAGTCCTTGTGTGCTTCTTTCATTTCTTCGTAACAAGCTTTACCTCTCTCCCAGTCACCTACAAGCGGATGTACCAAAAGAGCATTCAATGCAGCTTCATCATCACCTGTGATACCTGCTTCAACTGCATATTTTTCATATTTCTTAACTACTGTCATAAGACCCTGCATATGACCGTTTACGGGTACTGTGATTTCAACCGGTGTTGCACCGTTCTTACCTACTGTTGCAGCGATTTCAACAACATCGTCATCAGCCATAAAGGGAAGTGTGCCGTTGTTCTTAATGTTTACAACATGAACATCATTCTTGTCTGTTGCAATTGATTCGATAAGAGAAACTGCTGCAAGTGAATATTTATGTCCGCCGCGCTTGTCAAGAAGTGCGGGTTTTACGATAAGACTTTCGTCTGAATACATTTCAAGGAGTTCTTCTTCAATTTCCATGCAAACCTGTGCTCTGGGCTTATCTTCTGACTTACAGTGCTCAAGCTTTGCATCTCTGCAGTAATAGTACTGGAGATATGAAGACGGAATACCCTGAATAGCCTTAAGACATTCAAGTGAGAAGCCGTCATCCTTGATGTTTTCCATAACCTTTGCTGAGAAGCCGCCGTCAATCATGCCGGGTAAAATTTCTTCGCCGTTTTTCTTAACGGAGTTAATCCAGCTCAAGTGATTAAGTCCTACGTATGTAATATCTACAGGGCAGCCTGCATTTTCTGTTGTATCATCAAGCATATTTATCGGAACATTACAAAGACCGATGCTCTTTACGTTTGTGTGGTTAAGAATAAATTCAGAAATGATACCTGAGGGATTTGTGAAGTTTATAAGCCATGCATCAGGACAGATAGCTTCAATACGTTCAGCAATATTCTTCATTACGGGAATTGTGCGTAATGCTTTGAAGAAGCCGCCGATACCTGTTGTTTCCTGACCGATGAGGTCATACTTCGGAGGAATTGTTTCGTCAAGTAAACGAGCAGGAAGCTTACCTACTCTGATCTGTGTTACAACAAAGTCTGCGCCCTGCAAAGCTTCGTCAAGGTCATCTGTCATGTTGATTTCGCAATCAATGTTTGCATTTTTAAGCATACGGACACAAAGTCCGCCTACGATAGTTCTCTTTCTTTCATCAATATCCATGAAAGTGATTTTCTTAAGCTTTAAGTCCTTTGACTTGATAAAACCGTCAACTAATTCAGGACAATATGTACTTCCTGATCCGATAACTGCTACTGTAATTTCTTTCATTTTAATTTCTCCTTATCAAATAAATTTCTGAAAAATCCAGTTAACACAACCTACAACCGGTAACTGTGTCAGCTTGATATATTTAACTTTTTTATCTGTTGCTGCAGCAACTTTCTTTTCAAGTGCTTCAAGATAAACTTCATTGGGAAGCTTTGTATGAACTGAGCCTGAAAGAACAACTTCTACTTCATCTTCTCTGAAATTGAGCTGTCTTAAATGAGATGTTATGAAATCTGCACCGCGCTGTGCAATTTCATCAATAACTTCCATAACAGCTTCGTCACCAAGCTTTGAAGCGTCAAAGAAGAAATCAATAAGTCTCATTATCCTGTTGTTTGCATCTTCTGTTTCAAAAACAGAAACACTTGCTAAAAATTCGTCCTTATCTTTGAGTCCGTATTCGTCCATATACATTTTTGTAACTGCAGACTTTCTCTTTCCGAGATAAATATCATCATAGATAATTCTGAAGGTCTGAGCGGCAATCCAATGTCCGTTACCCTTATCGCCTGAGAAAACATCAAGACCTGCAAGCTGAAGCATCTTGCCGTCAGAGTCAATCGCATTACAGCAAGTACCTGTACCGAGGTTGTAGCCGATTGC
>JAFRZS010000087.1 GCA_017442445.1 Clostridia bacterium | reverse complement strand
GTCAGACCTGAGATGGGAGAGTAATCCGCTACATTCTTGAATGTTGCGGTCAAAGTCTTTAGTCCGGACATATTTTCAAATGCGGAAATATCAGAAATGCTCGATCCGTAAAGGTCAAGGGTCTGGAGTGCTTTCAGGTTTGAAAGCCCTTCTGTGGATTCGAGAGGTACATTTCTGAGTGACAGATTTGTGAGTTTCTGACAGTGTGAAAGATTTAGTTCAGTAAATTTAGTATTGTCAGCGGTTATTTTTTTGATCTCGGAAAATTCAGCAAAGAAACTTCCGTCCGTAATTGGGTTATTGGATATCTCAAGCTCTGTGAGCCCTGACATCTTTTCAGCTTTCACGGATACCAACGCATTGTTTGAAGCATTGATCTTTACAAGTGAACTGTGGTCGCCCAAAAGATGAAGCTGGACCAACTCATTGTTTGAAACATTGAGCGTCAGCAGATTTGTGAGTTTGTTTGTGGAAACAGATGTTAATTTTTTATTTGAAACATTGAGCCTTGTAAGTTTTTCCAGTCCGTAAACTGTTGAAATATCTGTTATTTCATTATCGGAAAGATTAAGATATTCAAGTTCGGGGAGATATTTTAAAAATTCAGCCGAAGTTAGACCGCATTCTGAAACGGTAAGAGATCTCAGCTTTGTAAGTGAACTTATCTGCTCCGTGATCTTTTGATCTGCGCCGTCTGCAATAAGCTTTTCGATCTGTGTCAGAGCCGAAATGTTGGGTGTTGAATTGAATTTTGTGTGCGAAATATCGAGTGTTTTCAAACCTTTCATTGCTGTGAGTATCTCACCGTTTACATTCAGCCCACCTATACCCAATTCTGTCAATTTTGAAAAACCTGCAATGACGAAAATATCTGTGGCTTTAATGTTTGAAATATCAAGCGATGTAAGATTGTCAAGAGCCGAAAGTGGTGCTATACTCTCAATATTGTTGTTTGAAAGGTCGAGGATCTCGATATTTTTAGCTTTTGTCAGCGGTGTTATATCCATTGCTGAATCACCGCAGAAACATCCCGAAAGGCTGATCTCCGTAAGTGATACGAGATTTTCCGCACCGTCAAGGGAGAAAATTTCATTTCCGTCAAGATCCAGCTTTTTCAGCATGGGGAATTTGCGTAGGTCTGCGATGTAATGTATTGGCGTTTTGCCTGAGGCTTCGTCTTCTGCAGAATGTGAAAGATCAAGTTCCCGTACATTGAGCACATCCTGAACTGTGATGACAGCATTTTCGCTTCTGCCAAGGGCTTTGCACACTTTTGCTTTCAACGCCGAGTCAATGAAGACAAGAGGTTCGTTGAGAAACTTGCTTTTGATGCTGTTAAGGTCGGCTGTTGCCTGTAAAATATCCGCGAGAGAAGCATTCTCACTGAGTGCAATAACTGCGATATCGTTGATACGACGCTTTGTTTCTTCCGAAATATCAAGAGCTTCGACTTCTTCGAGCAGACCAAGGAAAACTGTCTTTTCCAAAAGAACACCTGAATCGTTTTCAGCCTCGGAGCAACCGCAAACAGAAGTCCCGATAACTGCGGAAAGCAGGAGTAATGTCATGAGTTTTTTATTCAGTTTTTTCATTCAAATCCCTCTTTCCGTTATAATCTATTGTATTATACCACATTTCGCTTGATTTGTCAATGTTTAAGGCTTTTTTGCAATGAATGTTCACATTGCGTTGCGTGTTTTGGCTTGAATATGTAAAAAATATGCGAATTTTTTTATACTGTATTGATGTAGATAATATTTTATGTTATAATTATATTGTGGTTATCAGTGTGAAACTTTGATTGGAAAAAGTCTGTTTTGTGCCTGTTTCACATGCTTGAATTAAATATTTGTGCCGCCGTATTTACGGCAGAAAGGAGAATGTTATGTATTTCAAAAAAATGTTTATTGCTGTTTTGGTTTTGATTTTGTTTTCTGCTACTGCGTGCAATGCTGAAAAATTATCCGGTTTTGAGAATGAAGATGAATTGCTTTCCCGTGGATATCCTGAAGCTGTACTCGATTCTTTGAATGATAGTGTGAAGAGATCTATAGATCAGGATGAAATGCTGGCTTTTTCCTGCGCACTTGTCACAGTTTATGATACATCTCAGGATGTATATTCCGAGTATTATATAACGGAAGATGAAACTGTAAAAGTCCGTGATGTCGGGGCTGATGTCATTCTGAATTGGGTTATCTCTGAAACTTCCGATGAAAATATTGTTGATGTAAAGCTTACATATGAATGGCTGGAGCTTCCTGTTCTTCGAGGTCAGGATCCTATTGCTGTAAATTGGGACGAAGAACAGTATGAAATCGTGACAAACTCGTTTTTCAAAGTCGATATGTACGGTGACGGAAATGAGTATTATGTTAATTCCTCAGAAAACGGCTACGCTCAAGCAAATCAGAACGGTGTTACTTGGTATGCAGACCTTGAAGGTTCGATTCCAAACGCCTCAGAACTTTATGGTTATGCGGAATTTCAGCTTCGTAAAAAATCTCCCGACGAGGAGAAAACCTCTTTCAATGCTTTGTATGTTCACGGTATGATTTTGGGTTATGAGGAAGTATCAAGTCGAATTGAATATTAAAATATTTTCCGACAGTAGGTTTGAGAATGCCGACTGTCGGAATTTTTTTACTCGTTTATTTGCTTATACTCGGTTTTTCTGAAAGGGGGGATTACCCAAAAACTTAGAAACCGATTGATTTAAGATATTCTCTGCTCATTTTTGCAGCTTCAACGGAAGGAATTTCGTAAGTGTTATCTTGTTCAACGATCATCCATTCAGCGCCGCATTCAACAGCTGCTGCTGTGATGGATTTGAAATCCTGAACGCCCTGACCAACGGGTCTGAATGCAAATTCCTCTTTTGTTTCAGCTTTTGCTGTGTCTGTGCCGATGAGTTCGTACATGTTTTCGGATTTGCCGCCGACAAAATCTTTGAGGTGAACAACAGGACATCTGCCTGCGTATTTTTTAATATATTCTGTGGGGTTTTCGCCTGCAACATTTACCCAGCAAGTGTCAAGTTCTGTCTGGAGAAGGTCTGCGGGAACCTCAGAGTAGAGGTAGTCAAGACCGTACTGACCGTTTTCAACACGAACGAATTCGAAATCATGGTTGTGG
>JAFRZS010000086.1 GCA_017442445.1 Clostridia bacterium | reverse complement strand
CGGTAATTTGTGCCTGCGGCGGTTCATACATGGTAACAGCAGACCTTATTGAGAATAATAAATGGGATGAAATTATTGATCTTTGCAAACAGTCAGTTGCAATAGTTAAGGAGGCAAGAGCATAATGGCAAGAATAGTAACTTTCGGTGAACTCATGCTTCGTCTGGCACCCAACGGATATTACCGTTTCTTCCAGAACGATCAGATGCAGGCAACTTTCGGCGGCGGTGAAGCAAACGTATCTGTTTCCCTTGCAAACTACGGAATGGACAGCGTTTATGTAACAAAGCTTCCGAAACACGCAATCGGACAGGCAGCAGTTGACTCACTCCGCGCTTTTGGTGTTGATACAACAAAAATCACAAGAGGCGGCGACAGAGTAGGTATATATTTCCTTGAAAAAGGCGCATCACAGAGAGGCTCAGTATGTATTTATGACAGAGCACACTCCGCAATTCAGGAAGCAAAGCCCGAGGATTTTGATTGGGACGATATCTTTGAAGGAGCAGATTGGTTCCATTTCACAGGCATCACTCCCGCATTGGGCGAAAATCTTGTAGAAATTTGCCGTCAGGCTTGTATCAAGGCAAAGGAAAAAGGCGTAAAAATTTCCTGTGACCTCAACTACAGAGGTAAGCTCTGGACAAGAGACGAAGCAAGAAAAGCTATGACAGATTTATGTCAGTATGTTGATGTATGTATCTCAAACGAAGAAGATGCAAAAGACGTTTTCGGAATTGAAGCAGAAGGCACAGATATCTACGGCGGTAAACTTAATCATGACGGTTACAAGTCAGTTGCAAAACAACTTGCAGATAAATTCAACTTTGAAAAGGTTGCAATCACATTAAGAACATCAATCTCCGCAAGTGATAACGATTGGGCAGGAATGCTCTATGACGGCGAAAACTATTGCTTCTCCAAGAGCTATCATCTTCACATCGTTGACCGTGTAGGCGGTGGTGACAGCTTCGGCGGCGGACTTATTTACGCTCTCTTGAACGGAAAATCAAGTCAGGATGCAATCGAATTTGCAGTTGCAGCATCAGCACTCAAGCACTCAATCGAAGGCGACTACAACAGAGTATCTGTTGCAGAAGTTGAAAAGTTAGCCGGCGGCGACGCATCAGGCAGAGTACAAAGATAAACGCAAAGTTCAAAGTGCAAAACGCAAAACGAAAGGGTGGAAAATTCCACCCTTTTTATTTTTAGTTAATGACATTTGTAAAAAAATGTGCTATACTTTGCAAAAGGTTGTAGAGGGGGGTCGGGTTATGAAAGATATAAAATTTTCGTACACAAGACAAAAGCACTTTTCAGGGTTTGACGGAAAATTCTGCAAGATTTATCCCGTAACCGCAAGTGACGGCAAGATCTTGCTTATGTGCTATTCACATCTGTTGCTTACGGGTTCCGATGTCTTTTTCGGGAAATATGTGACGAAAAGCTTTGATAACGGAAAGAGTTTTGATGAGCCTTGTATTCAGGAAAATCTCAAAGATATTTTTTCAGACGGCGTGAGAAAAACGCAGAATTTATGGCCTCTTTATAATAAAAAACATAACAAGTGGTTGGGGTTCGGCAACGCTGAATTTTATGCAGATGATAAGCATCCGATTTTGCGTGGCGGTATCGCTGTCAGCGAGCCGTTGTTTTCAAAACTCGATGCTGAAAACGGACAGTTTTATGATTACGAAATCCTCGATTTTCCCTTTGAATACACCGCAGTTACACCGATTTTACAGTTTATTGAATACGATAACGGTGATGTGCTTATTCCGTTTTATTTTGTACCGAAAGATAATCCGAAATCCTGCTGTGTAACGGTGAGATATGATATTTCGGGCGACAAGCCGAAAGTGGTTGAATACGGAAAACCTCTCAGTGACAACAAATATCCGCGAGGCATTTGTGAACCGTCAATTGCGAAACTCGGCGATAAAATTTATATGACGATCCGTTGTGATGATACTGCTTTATGGTCAGTCAGCGATGACGGTTTCAACTTCGGTGAACTGCACGAATGGACTTTTGATGACGGAACTGTCATCGGTTGTTACAATACTCAACAACATTGGGTTATAAACAAAGACGGACTCTTCCTTGCATACACAAGAAAGGGTGCGCACAATGACCATGTATTCCGTCACAGAGCACCGATATTTATGGCTCGTTTTGACGAAGAAAACGGTTGTCTGATAAAAGAGTCGGAAGTAATTTTAGTTCCCGAATTGGGAGCAAGACTCGGCAATTTTCACGTTATAGAAACACCCGACGGTGCATTGTTGACGGTAGCGGAATGGATGCAGGGACCGGGTTGCGAAAAATACGGAAGTGACAATACGATCTGGGCAACACATATAAATTGGGAAGAATAAAATGAACTCAGAAAAGCAAAATGTTTTAATTTATTATCTTCAATATGCGGCATACAACATTGCAATCGTGCTGTCTACGGGTGCGGTTATTCAGACCTTTATGCTCGAATGCGGTATAAGCAATGAAAGAGTATCACTCTACGTTTCCGCATTGCAGATAATACAGACTGTTATGATGCTTCTTATTTCAAAGGCATCGGAAAATATAAAAAATATCCGCAAGGGTGTGACGATGACATACTCGGCATACATACCTTTTTTTGCAGTGCTTTTGTTTTTGTGCATTAAAAACGATTTTTTGCCCGATACAAAGTTTATAATCATCTTCGCATTCAGCATATTGCTCAATATATTTTTAGGTGTTTACAACATAATTTTTTATAAGCTACCTTATGAAGTAATGGACATCAGAAACTACGGCAAGGTGTCGGGTCAGGGCGGAGTTATTGCAGGACTTGTCTGCATGGCTTTCTCTGCAATTCTGACTTACTTCGGCGGAAGATTTTCTTACTTCGGTACAATGGCGGTCTTTTTTGCGGTCGGTATTGTTACGGCTTTATGGATGATTTTTGCAAACGTCTTATACAAACCGATGAACAATGAAAAGTGCGAAGAAAAAAGTGAAAAGATAAATATTTTTAAATACAAACCGTTTTATCAGTTGATAATCCCCAATTTTGCAAGAGGTTTTTCTCTGGGCATTTTCAATCTGATAACAGTTATCGGATATTCTTGCAGAATTATCGACTCATCATCGGCGGGAATCATAGCAACGGTAATGCAGATTGCAACATTGATAAGCTGTCAGACTTATGCGATAATCGTCAGGAAGTGCAAAAACGGCAATATTATAGTTTTGGCATCGGTCGTTTTCTGTATAGCCGCACCGATGATAACTTTATTCGCCAAAGCACCGCTTTTTTATCTCTTTTATTTTATAGCATATTTCTTTATAAATTTCATAGCTTATGCGGTCCCCGTACTCGTTGCAACGCACATTGAGTACTCGGTATTGAGTCAGTATACTGCCTGGAGAATGGCACTTTTTACCCTCGGCACTGCGATCGGAAGTGCAGTCGTGCCGTTTTTATTAAACACCCTCGGCTCAACGGGAACGCTGATAGTAAGCGGAATAACAATTCTCCCTTGCGGAATAGGTTATTACTTCTTTGAAAGGAAGTGTAAAAAATGAACTGGATAATTGTTGCGATATTGTCGGCAGTTTTTGCGGGGCTTACATCAATTCTTGCAAAGTGCGGAATCAAGAAAACGGACTCTGATGTTGCGACAGCTTTGCGTACGGTTGTAGTGCTTGTATTTTCATGGGTGATGGTATTTATCGTCGGCTCACAGAATACAATTACTGACATTTCAACAAAATCACTCATATTCCTGATACTTTCGGGACTCGCAACGGGTGCTTCGTGGATATGCTATTTCAAAGCACTTGCAACAGGTGATATAAATAAGGTTGTACCTATTGACAAATCAAGCACCGTTTTAACGGTTTTACTGGCGATTATTTTGTTCGGTGAGACCGAAAATTTAGCAGTAAAACTTATAGGCACACTGCTTCTTGCAATCGGAATTTTCCTGATGATAGAAAAGAAACAGGCAAAAGAAAACACCGAAAAGAAATCCTACATACTCTATGCCGTGCTTGCCGCAGTTTTTGCCGCTTTAACATCAATTCTTGCAAAGGTCGGCATTTCCGGAGTTGAGTCAAATCTCGGAACTGCAATCCGCACAGGTGTAGTTTTGATAATGGCATGGGTGGTTGTGCTCGTTCAGGGTAAGCACAAAACACTTAAAAATCTTGATAAAAAAGAATTAGGATTTATTTCTCTTTCGGGTATAGCGACAGGTGCT
>JAFRZS010000085.1 GCA_017442445.1 Clostridia bacterium | reverse complement strand
GTCTGCAACTGTTAAACCATTAGCTGCAAGAACCGGATTTGCTGTCCATGCAAGTGTTTTTGTACCAAACTGGTTCTTTGTGAGTGTTGTGTTAAGATTTGCGTTGAATGCAAACTTAGCATAATTTGCATAGGGGCTGTTATCATTGAGTGCTGCACCTACAGGACTGAAAATGTTCTTTGAGAACCAGAACGGAATTGTGTAGGATGCTGCGTAGAAGTTTGTTGTAAGATAAGCTGTTACAACAATCTCATCGCCGGGGTTTACTGTGAGTGTTTCTGTGCCGAGTGTTAATGTGGCAATCGGATCTTCGCCGTCAACTGTAAAATCAGATGCTGCAGAAACTGCTACTGAAAATACGCTGAGAGCCATGATAGCTGCCAAGATAACACTAAGGGTTTTCTTGAGTAAAGACATTGTTTTTTTCCTCCTATAAAATTTTCTTTTTTATATTTACACTACGATACCCGTCTCACATTAAATACCGTAATGTAAAGACCAGAAAAACAATTTATATGTTTTATCAGCTGTAACTTACCACTCTGTTTTCAGCTAAAGTCTGATCAACATATGCATCATAGTTTGCAACTGATGATACGTCTGTTGCGTCCATTGTATCAACAGAACCGTCACCATTTACGTCACAAGCTAAGAATAAATACTGGGACTCAAAATAGTCCATGATTTCATAGTTAGCGATTGAAGCGAAATATGTATCGTCTTCTAAGTCAACTAAACCGTCACCATTGTAATCGCCGAAGATAACTACAAAGAACTCGCCAAGGTTTGTTCCGTCATTACCCATGAAAGTTACATAAGTACCTGTACCTACAACGCCTTCAAAGGGAGCTACTGTGTTATCTGTTGCAAAACGTGTGTACTCAACATAACCGTCTGTTACTGTTACATAGTCTTCGATAGAAGATAAGCCTTCTGCAAGACCGTAAATAGCATTGTTGTCATAGTCAAGTACAACTGATTCGTTTAACAAAACGATTTCAGGATTTAAGAACTTAACAGTAACTACTGCATCGTCAAATGTCATAAGGCATGTTTCCTTATCCATTGTATAGATTGTTGTAGCATCTGTCTTGCTGTTCATAGCCATATAATAGAATGTTGTTGCTTCTGACGGAATGAAAATTCTTCCGTCAATAGCTGTCGGTCCTTCAAGGTCTGCTTTAACTTTAAGATTGAATGTAAAGCATGTAACACTTGCTGAACTGTTAAAGCAATTCATTGTCTGTGTGCCGTTTTCTGCAGAGGAACCTGCAACCCACTGAATAAGAACTGCATTGTAATCTTCTACTTTGAATGATGAGGATGTTACTCCTGCACCGATAGCTGTTTGTGTATCAATGTCCGTATTGATACCTGATGTACCGGGTGTTAAAACTG
Organism: Clostridia bacterium; assembly: GCA_017442445.1. GTDB lineage: Bacteria > Bacillota > Clostridia > Oscillospirales > Acutalibacteraceae > RGIG2945. The sequence goes on along the minus strand of JAFRZS010000085.1, from coordinate 6,519 downwards.
ATGCTGCTGTAAAATCAGTTTCTGCCTCTGTGCCAAGTTCAAATACTGAATTGTCAAAAAGGACCGGCCATCTCATATTTGCCGCATTGTAGTTATTTGAAATATTGATTGAAACTTTAACTACATCACCTGCATGTACAGATGTTTTGTCTGTAACAATTGCAATATCCATCTTTTCGTTACCTACTGCTGTTCCGCCGAATGCGAAAGCTGCTGTGCTGAGTGCCGAAACCAATATGCATATTGTTGCTGTCAAAGCTATAAGTTTTTTAATATTTTTCAAATCAAAATCCTCCCTCTTATTAATAAAGGGGCATTCATCGGAGAGGGTTTCCCCCTCCGATGAACTTAAATTAAATTATTATATTACCAGCTGAATACACGTGTGCCTTCTGTTACTGTCTGATCGATGTATGCTTCGTAGTTAGCTACTGTGTTTACATCGTAATCATCCATTGCGTCAACAGTAAGGTCACCGTTTACGTCTGCTGCTGCGAAGAGATGTGCCATTTCGAAATAATCAAAGATTTCGAAGTTAGCGATTGAACCGAAGTAACCTGTATCTTCTGTATCAACGATACCGTCACCGTTGTAGTCACCAAAGATAACAACTGTGTACTCTGCAAATACGTTGCCGTCATTGTCGTATGCAGTTATAACAGTACCTGTACCTAACTGACCGTCAAATCCTTCAACATATGTGTACTCAATTGTACCGTTTTCAACTGTAATGTATTCACTTGCATCGTAGAGATATTCAGCAAGGCCATATACCAATACAGTTTCTAAACCAAGGTTGTTCATTGCATAGTCAGCATCAATGATTGCTGTTGAACCGTCAACAACTGAAACAACGGGTTCTGAAGGAACTACAACTTCGATTTCCTTGAGGTTGTCGATAGCTTTTCTGAGAAGATCAGCAACTTCATCAACTTCGCCCTGAAGGTCATAAGTAAGTTCGCGATCAATGTCCTTCGCTGCTGCAAGTACATTTTCAAGGATTTCTACTGTTTCAGGTGTGTAGAGTGATGTGTCGATTGCTTCTGCTTCTTCGATGTAAGCATCAAGCTGTGTATAGTCAGCCATTTCACCTGTATCAACTGCGAGTGCATTTTCAGCAACGATAAGTGCACGGCGTGTTACATTGATCTGTGACTGTGAGAATACGTCAAGGTTCGGGTTGCCATATTCATCAAAGATTTCATCACTGTTGTAGAACAAGTCGATGAGATAGAGAGCATAATCATATGCTTCCATCATTCTTGCCCATGAAGCTTCTGTGTACAATGTTTCGTCATATTCTTTTTCCTCGAAACGTGCTACAGCGTATTCAAGCTGAAGTGTATCGGGCCATCTTGCGACAAGACGATCATGGTAAAGCTTGAGCTTATGGATTGCGTATGTTGCGTCAATTGAGTCAAGGTTCTTCTTTTCAGCTGCTTTTTCAGCATCGTGACTGTAATCTTTATAACGGAGATATGTGTAAAGAATGAAGTCTTCACGTCCGAAATAGTTACGGTCTGCAAGCGGGATATCATCATTGTCAGCATTTCCTTCGTATTCGTCAAGAAGTGCTCCTAATGTTGCTTTACCTGATGATACCTGGAGTTCGTTGAGAGCTGCTCTTGCTTCTGCAAGTCTAGTAGCTGCGCCTTCCATGTAAGGTAATTTCTTATCAAGGATTGACTGGTTAAACGGAATGTTAGCAATACCTGCTGCATAAGTTAATGCATCTTTGTATTCTTTCCATTCTGCTGATGTCGCACCACCTGTAAAGTCGATGGGCTGCAAGTTTTCTTCCTGGCAGTTCTTAACAAGTGAGCTAAGTCCTGCACCATTGTAGTAGCAGAATGTTACGGGAACTGTAATCTTTGTGCCGTTGATAACAACACCAAGATTTACATTGTAAGTACCGTACTGAGGTTCTTCACCTTCAGGTCTTACATATGTATCGTCCTTAAGGATAAGATCGATATATACCAATGCTACATCGTCTTCACCTTCAACAGCTCTCAATGTTTCATTAACATCGGTGTTAACAATAAGTCCGTCCGGAAGGTCGCCTTCTACTACAACTGATGTAACTGTACCGCCACCGTTGTAAGCGCCGTCATCGTATTCATGCTCAATACGAAGTGTCTGTTCAAATCCGCTGAGAGATGATGTGTAAACATATCTCTTGAGGTCTTTAAGTTCAAAGTTATTAACCTTTGTTCTGCTGTTAAGACCTGCGTCTGAAGCTGTGTTAGTTACGAAAGAATAAGCGTATGCTACACCGTTTTCGATGAGCTTTTCGCCATGCTCTTCTGTGATGTCATAAACGATTTCAAATGTTATGGGTGTAAAGTTAGCTGCTGTACCTGTGATATCAAGTGTAACTGATTTACCACCGTTGATTGTTACGGGGTTAGCTTCAGAAATAGCGATACCATTGTTTGTTACCTTAACTGTATTAGAACTTACTGCTACAGATGTGATAACATACTTATAAAGCTGGTCCTGTGCAAATTCGCCGTTTGCATTTGTCCAAGCTGTGTTGAGACCTTCAGATGTGTTTGTGATTGTCATCTGTGTGCCTGCGGGGATAGCACCGTTTGAAAGAACGATTGCTTTGGGTGCATCAACTTCGATGGGTTCGAGTTCCTGAGGATCTGCGAAGTCCATGAAGATAACTGCAAGAGGAATAAGTGAGTCAACAATTGCCTTCTTCTTTGCACCGATAGCTAAAAGGAGGTTCTTGACAACTGACTTGAACATCTGCTGAGTCATTAAATCTTCGAAGCAATCAATACTTTCGGGATTTGCAAATGTGCCGGGGAATACTTCGTTGAAGAGGTTCATAACAACTGTGATAAGAAGGTTTGTTGCGCCCTTGTAAAGAGGAGCGTTCTTGTCTTCTTTTCTTGTGAAGATTGATACATGATTTTCGAAGTCAAGTTCAAAAACGCTATCAACAAACTTATTCATAACAAGGTCTTCTGAACCTTCGATATTCAACCACTCATCAAGAGGAAGAAGATCGAATACTACCTTATCAAACTTATCCCATGCTGAGTCTGTAGCTGTGAAGTCTGTTGTATCAACAAGACCGGGGATGTAGCTTAATGCATAGTCAACAACTTCGTTGAGGAATTCGTCAAATGAAAGAACTGATTCACCAACGTCGAAGTTTTCTTCAAGGTCAATGTTGAGATAACCGTTCATGAAGTAAACAACAAGGTCTGTTGCTACCATGAGGATACCTTCATTTGTGTTGGGATCAAGTTTGCCGTCTTCGATCATTGCCTGATAGTCCATAACAGGAAGGAAGTCAGCTGCAATTGTCATCAACGCATAAGTTACGAGACCTCTGAGTGATGTGCAATTATCATAATCGATGTAAATATAGTCAACTAAGCTTTCTACGATGATGAATGCAGCTTCTGTGAATAATTCAACAGATGTCATTCCTGCGATTTCTTCTTCTGAGGGAAGTTCAACGCCGAAGCCTTCGAAAACTTCAGGAGCCTTGTCAAGGATAAGTCTTGCAACTGCTGCAAGGTTGTCAAGGATCTTTTCGTTTCCGCCTGTTTCCCAAACGTCGTCAACGAGCATTTCGTTGATGATGTGAGCAGCAAGATTATTGAGTTCGTCCATAATGTTTGCGCTGCTGTCTGAGAAATAGTAAGGAGTTACTTCATAGTGAATGTCAAGGATGTCTGCAAAAGCATTAAGATTGCTTTCGTTACCGCCGTTGTCGGGATCACCCTTTACATATGTAACGCCGCAGAATTCACGGACATACTTTAATACGTTGCCGTTGAGTTCCGGAACACCGAATTCATTGATACCTGCTTCAGCAACAACTCTCAATACATCGTAAACGCTTGTGTCAGCGATGTCGAGGTTTTCGTTTGCCAATGAAGGTACGAACTGAACGATAAGATCGTCGATAAGATCCTGAACCATTGTATCCATTGTTACGTCGGCAGGAACGGGCTGATTCTCGGTGTTGTTAAGATAGTTGTATAAAATCTTCTTAAGACCTGCAGGTATGTTTTCAACGATTTCCATGTATTCTGCAGGAATGAAAGCGAGTGCTGTATTAAGAAGCTGACCGAGGTCGATACTCCAGTCAAATATCTTACTGAGTAATTCTGCGTTTGCCGAGAATACAGTAAGAACATCATAAAGAAGGTCTGTATCTGTATTGCCTGCACTCGCACGTCTGTGTGTTGAAATAGCACTTACGTCAAGTGTTACAAGGTCTTTACCGAGTAAGAGCTCTGTAAAGATAGCCTCATTACATCTGATATCCCAGATTGAATCAAGAGCATTATCTATTGATCTTGCATCCAAGCTGATGTTACCGATTTCGAAGACTAAATCGTCTCCTTCTTCTGCCAATTCTTCATCAAGATAGTCAAGCATCATGGTGGAGCATTGGTCAACCGTCAGAACAGGATTGTCGATGTTGTCATAAGAGAGAGCACCGTCAATACTGTATGAGGGCAATGCGCTTGCGCCTACTGCCATTGTTGTGAATACCATGACAGCTGCAAGCAGTACGCTGAGTAGTCTTTTTGTTTTGCTCATGTTTTTTCCTCCATTTTGTATTTTTCCGGGAACATTTATTATCGGGTTTCGCAAAGCCACCGAGAAATTAACTCTGCCTACCCGTCACGGAACTGAATCAATACTCTGAACTCCGTTTCCTTACGCGTGTACGCGTATATATATAATGGTATAGAGTTCCGAGGGTGTTTTTTCACAAATGCTCATAAAATCTGCACTTGGTGGCTATACACCAATCCTATCAAGATTTTATACTAAATATCCGTTTTTGTCAATATAGATTATAATTTTTGTGCATTTCGTATAATAAACAGCATTAATTTTCTACACATGAAAATATCAGTCTTTTTTTTCGGTAAATTTTCTGCCTTCAGCTTCTTTTTTTAAATAAAACACCCTGAAAATTTCCCTGAGTAAAGCTTTTTTACTTGCTCTTTATTTGTATTTTTTCTTCAATTCAAGTTTTTTACCTTTACAAAAAACCTCCTTTTCCTGTGTTTTTTCGAAATTAACATTTTAAAAAGTAAATAAAATATCGTGGAAAGTCTTGACAAAATCGTTAACATGGCATAAAATTTAAGAGGATATTATTGTCCGTTATTGTCCTTTTGCGGACAAACAGGCGATTCAAATCAAAAGTGGAGGTAAAAAATTATGAAAAAATCTACTCGCCTGCTCAGTGTACTTTTGGCTTTCGTGATGTTGTTCACATCAATGTCAGCAGCTGTAAGTGCAAGAGCGCCGTATTTAGACGGCAACATGAAAACCTATGACTCCATCGACAATCCGTATTTGACGGCGGAGCAAGCAGCATCCATCTTCCTGGATATGGTCGATGATTTGTTGGCTGAAGAAGAAATGACGTTTGACCTTTACGTCTTACCGTTAATTGACCTTACTTCAATCAACGCTGCATTCCAATCAATCATTGACTTGAGAAACACAGCTCTCTGGAAAGCAGGTAAATACCTTTTAGGTGACCTTAAGGACATCGAATTCGGAGCAATCAGAGATAATCGTCGTATTGAATCCGATTATTATTCAGACCTTAATATGGTATACGCTCTTATCGATTTCCTTTATGAAAACAAAGGTATCCTTTCAAGCCTTGTTGACGGCAGCATTGATTTAGGTGTTGTCGGCTGGTTTATTGATATCGGTGACTATGTTGACCTTGCAACAATGCTCAAAGAGATGGTATTTGAAGAAGCATATGAAGATATGAGTACTTCTTATGCAAATCAGTACACACTTGACCAGCTTGCACAGGTAATCATTAATAACCTTATTGATGAAATGATTATGGACGAAAGAGAAGATATTGCTGAGGATATCGCTGCAGGCGGCGATCCTAATCAGATCCATTACATAGAACTCCTTCTCGGCGACGGTTTGCTTGACCTTGACAGAAGTTTCTATAGTATAGTAACTGAACTCGCCGACAGAGGTATCAACGGTGTTCTCGTTCCCATGCTCAACGGTGAACTTAAGGATATGCTTCTTGAACTCTTCGGACTTGACGGTTCGGGCGAAGGTGGTTCAGACCTTGATGCTTATGCATCACTTATCAACTTCGACTATAATATCCCCGAATTCAATTTCAATCGTAACAAAGGTGTTATCAATCAGCTCAATGACCTTTTAGGTCACGTAATCAATAATCTTCTCGCTCCCGGATTCTTTGAGTGGAAAACAGGTGCTAATGATACAATCATGAGCAACCTTCTCAATCTCCTTAAGATTGTTTATCCTCTCTTCGGTGACGGTCAGCTTGATGACAGCGAAGTTCCGACAGATCCCGACGAACTCGTTGCTTACACATCTACATTCCTTACACCCGTTCTTAAATGGGTTATCCCCACATTCCTTCCGGATGTAATGCTTCCCGAAGATGCAAACACAATCAAGAGCATCGCTTATCATGTTCTTGTTCAGTACATCGCAATCTATGTTGTTCCTGAAGTT
>JAFRZS010000084.1 GCA_017442445.1 Clostridia bacterium | reverse complement strand
TTGTATAGATACGGTGAGAAAGGTATATTCTTCTCTGAGAAAAATTAAGGCTTCAGAGATGAACAGCCTTTACCGTAGAACATGTAAGGAGGAGCAAAAAATGAGCAATACCAAAAAAATCGTAAGTATTGTCATGGCAATAGCAATGATATTCAACATCTTTGCTATCGTTGCAACAGCAGCAGAACCTGCTGCAAATACTGCAGATTATGCAGTAGATGTTGCATTCTCAACCCCCAAATTGGAGGTTTATCCCGGTGAAACTTTCACTGTTACCATGACAGTAGGCACAAACTGTTATTTAGGTGGTCTTACCCTTCCCATCTATTTCAGTAACGCAGTATTTGAAACAGAGGGTAATGTTGGACTTGCAGGTTCTTTTGCGAACTATGCAAAGATAACATCAGCTGTACCGGTTGCAAGTGCGATCGTATGGCCGAAGAAACTCAACGGTTCAACTGTTACTACTTCTCTCAAGAAGCAGTACGGAGCAGTTATGATCAATGCTTATGCTGACAGAAATGTTGGTACAGAAGCAACTGTTCTTGATCCCGCTGAGCAGACAATTACAGTAGAATTTAAAGTAGCAGAAACTGCAGAGGTTGGTTCTACAGGTGTTATTATGCTTGAAGGTCAGGCATTGAAGACAGCATCTGCATCAACAAACCCGATGACAGCTTATGCTTATAAGACATCTGATGTTTCAGTTTCAGCTGATGCTCTTGTATCAATGCTCAACATGACAGTTGATAATGCAAAGCTCACATTTGAAGTTATTGACAAGCCCGTAGCAGCACCTGCAAACCTCACAGAACTCAGAGCTGCTATCCAGGCAACTGCAAGTATACTTGACAGCAATGCATCAGAGTACATTCAGGAAACATGGACAAGATTCTACATTGCTCGTGAAGCAGCAAAACAATTACTTGCACAGGCATCTAAGCTCACAGTTAACGATCAGGAAAATGTTGACAACACAGCAGCAGAACTCAGAGCAGCATTTGCAGGTCTTCAGCTTGTTGCAGACGAATCTGATTACACAGCAATTTACGAAGCTCTCGAGCAGGTTCCGTCAGAATATGAATTGAAGTTCTATACAGAAGATTCAGTTAATGTTCTTCAGCTTACGGTTGATAATATTCCCTGGAACTTGCCTCCCAATCAGCAGACTGATATTGATGATTATGCTGAATTGATCTTAAAGAACATAGCAGCTCTCGTTCCTGACGAAAGCCGCGGTGCAGTTGAAGCTAAGATTACATTTGACAGCTATGAAGGTGAAGCAGGCGATACAGTTAACGTATCAGTAAACCTTGGTACAAACTATTATGTTGAATCACTTTCAATCCCTGTATTCTTTGATAATACATATTTTGAATTGGTTCCCGAAACAGTAAGCTTTGCAAACAGCACATTGGCAAACGCAGGTTGGATTAACTACAACCTCAACCCTGGTGATACAATCTACACAAGAACTGACCCGAATGATACAACATGGAGCTCAATCTGGGCTAACGCAGCTACCAGAGCAAAATACAGTGCTCTCTTATTCACATGGGTACAGGACAGCACAGTATCAGAAACTTCACTTGAAGCTGACATTGACGAAGCTTTCGTAACATTCCAGCTTAAAGTTAAGGCTAATGCACCCGACGGTGATGCAAAAGTATTCCTTTGCGAATCATTCATCAAAGATGCATCATACAAGGGCGGTATCTTCTTCGTAACAAGAGACCTTGATGACTCAGCACTTAACATTTCCGCAACACAGCCTATCGGCCAGACATATGTTTTGACAGAAGCAGAAGCAACTTATGTAATCGGTGCTGAATTAGAAGCTCCGACACTTGTTGCATCAGCAGGCTCAACAACAGTTATTGACAAGTCAATGGCAGGTACATATGTAGTAAACGGTGAATCTGCAGAAATCAACGGTTTTGTTTACGGCCTTATGACAGACCTCTTTGACCTTGCAGGTTTCGTAGAAGCAACAAATGAAGGTGTAGTAGAGGTTACTCCGCTTGATGGTTTCTTCTCAATCGGTACAGGTTCACTTATTGAAGTTGTAAGAGACGGTGCCGTATATGAAACATATGTTGTTATCATCTTCGGTGATATCAACGGTGACGCAGCGGTTGACTTGATTGACGCAACAATGGCAGATGACTATGCATCATACCTTGGTGAAGATTTCAATGACTTCCAGTTGTTCGCATCTGATATAGTTGACAAAGGCTTCACAGACCTTCTCGACGCAGTTGCAATCGACTCCTATGCAAATTACTATGGTGATATTGACCAGGTAACTGGTTTGTTCGCAGAATAATCAAATCAATCAAGGAGGAAAAACAATGTCTTTACTCAAAAAGTCCTTGAGTGTTGTTTTGGCATTGATCATGGCTTTCAGCGTATTTTCAGTAGCTGGTTTTGCAGCATCTGATTTTACAGTTGACGGCGAAGATGCACTTGCTACATTAACACTCGGCACAGACACACTCACAGTAAACCCCGGCGATGAGATTGTTGTAACAGCTTATCTTACAACAAACTTCTACGCAGCATCCTACACAATTCCGTTCTGGTTCTCAAAGAACATTTTCAGTCCTGTAGGTGCAGCACTCAATGAAAACAGCCCCTATGCAAATTATGCTAAGTTTGCATTCAACGCAAATCTTAACACAACACTCACAAAGAACCAGTTTGGTACAAAAACACTTGCATGGACAGCAAATCCGGTTCTTGCAGCTAATGGTTTAACAGTTGCAGAC
>JAFRZS010000083.1 GCA_017442445.1 Clostridia bacterium | reverse complement strand
CCGTACTCAACAATTTTACCTACACCGCCCTTAACACTCATAATCTGGAGAACTTTAAGGATGATATCCTTTGCAGCAACCCAGGGGCTGAGTTTACCTGTAAGTCTTACAAGTACCATTTTAGGCATAGTAATGTAATATTCGCCGCCGCCCATAGCAACAGCAACATCAAGTCCGCCTGAACCGATTGCTAACATACCGATACCGCCACCTGTGGGAGTATGGCTGTCAGAGCCGATAAGAGTTTTTCCGGGGATACCGAATCTTTCAAGATGTACCTGATGGCAGATACCGTTACCGGGTCTTGAGAAACGAACACCTCTCTTTTTGCAGACAGAAGCGATGAAGCGATGGTCATCAGCATTTTCAAAACCTGTCTGAAGGGTGTTATGGTCAATGTATGCAACTGAAAGCTCCGTTTTTACACGCGGAACTCCCATAGCTTCAAACTCAAGATAAGCCATTGTACCGGTTGCGTCCTGAGTCAATGTCTGGTCAATTCTGATACCGATTTCTTCACCTTGTTTCATTTCGCCCGTAACAAGGTGTTCTTTAATAATCTTTTGTGCTATTGTATAGCCCATAACTGATAAAACCTCCAAAGTTGTTCAATTTTTTAACAAAGTATATTGTAGTACTTTGTTTATTTTTTGTCAATACTTAAAAGCATTGGAATTTATTATTTATATAATGTTTAAGAGTTAATTTGTTCGCAGTATTTTTCAATAAGTTCGCGTGCGACGGTCAGAGTGTCCTCGTCGGATGTTGCGACTGCTTCCTCCTGTGTAATCCAAGTGCGTTCATACTTTGCCATATCAACATAAAAATAATCGTCATTAAAAGTATTTCTGCCGTTAAGTTGTTTCTTGGTTTTTTCAGGGACGTGTTTCAATCTGAAAAAATTCTCAGCAAGAAGCTCAAAGAATTTTCTCCATCTGACAGCATAGTAGGAGTCAATAAAACCGCCTAATTCTTTCCAAGCATAATCATAAAGCTGTGCTTTGTCAATGTGACCGTATATTGAAATCTGTGAAAGTGCAATAACCTCATAGAAATTCTTTTCTTCGTCTGTTTTTGCGAGTGCACGAGCAGAATCAACACGAGCTTTCAATGAAAACTCAGGTCTTGTTAAGAGTAATCTGTTAAGGTCAGAAAGAATTTCAAGAAAATTGTTAGAATGCTTTTCGTACAAATCAGCATCATGCTTTTTGTATCTCTCAATAGCTTTGTCAAAAGTATCAAGAGAGAGGTTGGAAAGGACTTGTCTTAAAATATCGCATACATCGTATAAATAAGCATCGGATTCAATTTCGTTTTTGATGAGAATCTCTACTGCGCGAAGTAATTTCTTATTGTCATACGGAGTTGTAACGATATCATAGGGGGCAGTGTGATTGAGAAGTACCGCAGGTCTTGCTGCAACAGCTGAACCAAGATGCGGTATATCATAGTCACCGTAGCAGGTTTCTGAAAGTATTTTTGCAACCTCTTTATAATCTGATCCCCAACGTCTTGAAGCGTATGAAGAAATAAAATCGTCAAGCATCACATCTTTTTGTGCTGTCATCATATCAAATGCAAGATCGTAATACATAGGATTTTGTGCATACCCCTCGGAAGTGAGAGCGAGACCGCAGAGTCCCGGTTTTTTCGTGACTTCATCAGAATAACTGAACTCGGCAAGTTTCTTGAGGGAGCCCTCAATAACAGTTCTGTCGGCCAAGTGAGCCTTATTACCGAGAACATAAGAATAGCCCGGGATAACATCTTCATTTTCTTCTATTATTAATAGTATGTTGTTTTTTGAAAATTCGGAAAGAAGCTTGTGGTTGATAGAAGGTCTTGTTATCAGCGTATAGCTATCAGAAATTTCAGAATGAAGTCTGTCAACAACCTTTGCAAGATTATTGATGTACTTTGACTTGGCTGAAGGAATTTCGTGTTCACAAAAAGAATCAAATGAATAATAACAGCTTTCACCGAGAAGCTTTCTTTGCTTATCAAGAAAAATTCTGCCGTAAGCTTCAAATGCGTTTTCCCAAGGCTTAAGGAAATATGTTCTTGTAAAGCCATACCACTCTTTTGAGTGTAAAAGTTTATTTCCGGTTGAAGCACCGAAGATATAAGGAACATGTCCCCAATAGCCTTGCAAAATAGGTGTCATACCGTATGATACTTCTCTGTCAAAAATCTTTTTACCTAATATTTTTGATTGCTCGATATATTCAACTGAAGGAGAAGGCATATATCCCGAAATGCATCCTGACTGCTGTTTATCAAAATATGTAGGAGCAGAAATTGCGGCAAGAGCGAGATCTTCATTGATATTCATTTCAAGAAGCGAATAATAAATAACCGCTTGAACACCGACAGAAATATAAGGCATATTGATACCGCGCATTGCCATAAAATCAATTTCTCTTTCCCAACGGTCCCAATCCCAGAAACAAGCAGTATTGCTCTGCATAGAGGGAGTGAGAGCGATCCTCTTATCCTGAAGAATAATCTCGATAATTTTTTTATCTGGAAGAGGAGCATTCTCAACATTAAAGGAATAATTACCGCAGTGAGTCATACAAACACCGCAGTAATCCTTCATATAGCGATAATAAGCCATTGCTAAACTAATGTTAGAGTCGCCTGATAACTGTATGAGTCCGTCAACAGCTTCAATTTCATAAACATTGTGATTGTCAACAGCAGGAATTGTCTTAATTGAAAACCTGTCTGCGATCATCGGGGAGTATCTTTTAATCAAGTTATTGATCATTTTTTTGCAAACCTCACATAATATATAATGTATATGTCATATATTGTAACATAAATTTGCAATAAAAACAGACTATTTTGTAAATAATTTTGAAAAAAATAAAAATTTAAAAAAAATTCAAAAAAGATGTTGACAATTGATAAAAGCTGTTATAGAATAACAAAGCTGTCTGAGAGAGACGGCTAAGTCTAAAGACAGAACGCACCTTGAAAATTAAACAACGACGAAAAGAAGGACCCTGTTGATTGGATGCTAAAAATAGAGCATACAGTAAAACGGAAAATGGAGATTGACCATTAAAAAAACAATCGTGTACGTCAGTACGAAATGAGCGTAAAAGCTTTTAAATTAGGTGATTAGTCACGAGAGTGATTAATG
>JAFRZS010000082.1 GCA_017442445.1 Clostridia bacterium | reverse complement strand
TTCTTTCAGTATGTATGCTGATTACATCTGCGCCCGTCAAACCGATGGTTGACTCAATCGCTGAAATGATTGAAAGCGTAAGTCAGAAAATCGCAGATTCAGTTGACGGATTTGTCGAAAGCCTTGGTCAGGAGGATAAAGACACATCTGCAACTACTAATCAACAAGAAGAGGAATTTGTTGTTACTGAACAGGAGGAAACAGTAAGTAACTTGGATGGTTCAACAGCAGCTCCCATGACAGGAAACCCTGTTTCCGATAAGACATATACTATAGATACTGCAGCCGAGCTTGCATGGTTGGCAAAGCAGGTTAATGCAGGTATCAACGAAACAACGAACCATATGAAAAATATCACATATAAATTGACTGTTGATATTGATCTTACCGGATACAACTGGACACCTATCGGTAGCGGTGCTGCAGACAACTTATATTTTGAAGGTACTTTTGATGGTGATGGGCACACCATCAAGGGATTGACAGTGCAGGCAAATACCACATTCCGAAATTGTGGTTTATTCGGTCGTGCATACAGTGGCACAATTAAAAATGTCGGAATCGATGGCTTCACAGTTAAAAACGGTTATACTAGAAATGACTCAGCAGCATTTGGTGTTGGTGCTTTGATAGGATATGCACAAGGAGTTACTGTTCAGAACTGTTTTGCAAGAAATGGTGAAGTAGCAACAACCAATCAGGTTCGATATGCCGGAGGCCTTATCGGAACAGCGAACGGAACGGCTACTAAAGTTTCACATTGCTATGTTCAGGGAGTAACAGTCACAAGCAACGCATCGTCTGCGACTTGCGGTGGTATTATTGGTTACTTGAATAACGCTGCTGCTGAAGTCAAATATTCATATTTTGCAGGTACTCTCTCGAGTACAAATTCTATATATATTGGTGGTATAATAGGCAGAAATAATACAGCAGGCAGTGATTGTACTAAAAGCTATACTATAAATACCTATAAAGTTGTTGGCTCAAGCTCAGCCGCACCGTCACCGAATGGATCTGCTGTTGCGGCGGATACGCTGAAAACTTACGGTTATCCCAACAGTGCTGCAACATCAACACTTAATGCTAACGGAACAGTTTATTATATGGACAACGACGGTGTCAACGGAGGTTATCCTGTTTTTGAAAAGGATGCTACATTCACAATAAGTTACAATGCAAACGGAGGTACGGGCGCACCGGCAGCACAGACAAAAAAATTCGGAACGGCTCTGACACTCAGTTCAACCAAACCGACAAGAGACGGTTATGCATTCTTGGGTTGGGGTACATCAAGTACTGCAACTACAGTTTCATATGCTCCGGGAGCAAGCTATACTGCAGACTCGTCGATAACTCTCTATGCAGTATGGCAAATCGTTACTTCACAGCAGATAATCCATTTCTACGGTGATGCTGCAGGTGAACTTTCAAACTGGACTGCAAACACGGTAACTTTAACAGCTGATACCGAAAACAGCATAATCAACGGTGTTACTTCAGGTGATGACCCCTATATCTATAATAAAAATAATTTTAATCATCTTGTAAAGAGCGGAGATATTATTGAGATCCGACTCAAAACTACTCTCGGCGCAAATTCTGAACCGACTACACAGGTATTCTACACAACAACCGATGCAACTACATTTTCAAGTGATAAGCGTATAACAGGAACAAGAACAGAAACTTATGTTGATGGTGAATTTTCAACCATTAAATTTACCATTCCTTCAAGTGAAGAAGGAAAAATTCTTACGAAAGTCCGTATTGACCCGTTCAATAGTAATACGGGAAAAACATTCTCGCTTGACTATATTTACATCGGAACTCCTAACAAGGCTCCGTCCACATATAAGAATAGTCTTTTCTTCGATTTCACAAATGACGAGGAGGCTGAGCGTCGCTACACATCAGAAGCCTATGGTGACCGTAAGTATGACGAGAGCGGATATAGAGAACACGAGTTATCAACTGAAGGAACATGGTACACCAACGGAAATACGATATCTGATGTTTCTGTTTCGGACGGAACCATTGTGGCAACTTTCAAGCCTAATGATGAAAATTGGGCTTATGTCTCGACAGCTAACTGTCTGAAATACTACACCAATTCGGGTGATATTGTTCAGGTCAGATTAAAGACTCAGAATATGAAGGTCAAAGACGGAGTTAATATGGGTCTGTACTTATATGCGAATAACACCAATGAAGACTTATATAATACTGATCCTGCCGTAATTCCGTTCCCGACTACATTTCAGGATGATACATATTATACCTTACAGGCTGATCTGTCAGATGAATTGGTTGCAGCTGATTATATGACCTCTGCAAGATTTCAGTGGGTAAATTTAGAGAATGAAGAAGGCAAAACGGGTAAAGTTGTAATTGACTATATCTATGTAGGCCCTGCAGAAAATGCACCGGGCACAAAGAGTAGTTATAAAATAGAGTATCACGATAGCTTTAACCTTGTACCCGCACTTGATAAAAATATCGGTACTTCAAAAGTAAGTAAGGGTGATACATCGACATATTCTGTTTCAAACAGAACTGTTACGATGACTAATAATAATTCAAGCGGTGAAACTTATCACTATTTCAACCAGTCAGGACAGACATTTGACCTGACGGCAGGAAAACAGTACCGTTTCTATTGCACAACATCGGGAGCATGGGGCAACTCTTCACAGGTTCAGGCATTCCTCAGAACAGGGTCTACCCACGTTCACATGGATTCAAATAACTTTACATTTACACCGACAATAACGGGAACATATGAATTGCGTTTCGATGTTAATATTGCAGGTGAGACACATACATTCAAGGATGTCAGAATAGTTGAAGTCGGAACATTGCCGTTAACTGCAGGTTCAACTGCAACATCAACGCATTATTTCGGCGAATCCAAGGCATTGACCTCAAATGCTTACACAAGACCCGGTTATGTATTTAAGGGTTGGTCAAAAACAAAGGGTGCAACTACGGCGACCTACACCAATGCACAGTCGGTTAAGAACATTACTAATATCCCCGGTGCAACAGTAACTCTTTATGCTGTATGGCAAAAAGGTACCTATACAGTTACATTCAATGCAAACGGAGGTACAACACCGACTGCAAGTAAAACTGTCACATACACAGAAAAATACGGCACATTGCCGATACCGACAAGAACGGGTTACACGTTCAAGGGTTGGTTTACAGCCACATCAGGCGGTACACAGATAACAGAGGATACAAATGTATCAATCACCAAAGCACAGACACTTTATGCACAGTGGACTGCAAATACTTACACAGTAACATTTGATGCCAACGGAGGCACAACACCGACTGCAAGTAAGACCGTAACTTATGACAGTGCTTACGGCACATTGCCTACACCGACAAGAAACGGATACAACTTTGTAGGTTGGTATACAGCGGCATCAGGCGGAACCAAAGTAACGGCAACTACCGTTGTATCAACGGCAAGTGACCATACTCTTTATGCAATGTGGGAGTCTGCTATAGTTGATATATATTTCCACAGGAATCCCCAGGGAATTACAATTACAGGCGGTTTTACTGTCTCGACACATCAAAATCTTACAATCGGTTCAACAGTAGATCTTACCAAGGAACCTTATAAAATGACTGCAGTAGGATATGAGCATATCGGTTGGGCAACAAGCTCGAACGCAACTACCGCAGAATACACAACAAGCTATACAGTACCTAATACAGCACAGACTCTCTATGCAGTATGGAGACCGATAAATTATACGGTTTCGTTCGATGCTAACGGAGGAGGAACAAATCCGTCGAGCATAACTGTAACTTACGACAGTGCTTATGGTACATTGCCAACGGTATCAGCAAGAACAGGTTATACTTTTGCAGGCTGGTACACATCTGCAAGCGGCGGTACAAAGGTAACAAATACAACAGTTGTTAATACTGCAAGCAATCATACACTTTATGCACAATGGACTGCGAACACATACACAGTATATTTCAATGTCAATGCAGAGGGCGGTATTTGTGATACTCCGAGTAAAACAGTAACCTACAACAGCACCTACGGCACATTACCGACTCCCACAAGAGAGGGTTACACATTTGAAGGTTGGTTTACTGTATCAAACCTTGAAAAGACAGCGGAAACAAGAGTTACTGCAGACAATGACCATACCCTCTATGCACATTGGACAGCAAACACATATACTGTTTCATATGATGCAAATACCGGTACAGGAGCACCGTCAGCACAGACCAAAACGCATGATGTTGCACTTACCTTAAGCAACGTAGAACCTACACATACAGGATATACATTCTTAGGCTGGGCAACTTCTTCAAGCGGTGCTGTGGAATATCAACCGGGTGACAGTTATACTGCAAATGAGTCAGTAACACTTTATGCACGCTGGACGGCAAATGAATATACTGTGACCTTTGATGCAAACGGCGGTGCTTGTGATACTGCAAGCAAGACTGTAAGGTATAATGGTACCTACGGCACTCTTCCGACACCTACAAGAACAGGTTATACCTTTGCAGGTTGGTATACTGAGACAAGTGGCGGAACACATATAACATCATCAACCAGAGTAAGTCTTACTGCAAATCAAACCCTCTATGCACTGTGGACGATAAATGAGAATTACCTCAATATAAAGGGATTACTTGACGGTGTTCTTTCTGAAGATCTGGGAGCCTATGCGACTGTTGACGTCTATGTAAACGGCGTAAAGGTTGCAGATGATGTAAATGACTATTATGAAAAACATCCTTATGGCTCTACCTTTGAGATTAATGATGTTAAGGTTGCTGCAGGAAAAACTTTCATAAGGGAAGGTTCAAACGCACTTTCCGGAACAATGAATGATGAGGGCGAAAGAACAGTAACTCTCAAATTTACAACCAATACCTACACAGTATATTTTGATGCAAACGGCGGTACAACATCGACTGCAAGTAAGACAGTAACTTATGCAAGTACATACGGCACATTACCGTCACCTACAAAAACAGGTTACACATTCGAAGGTTGGTTTACAGAAAAGGAAGGCGGAACTCAGGTAACTGCAGATACACTTGTAACAATGACAGATAACCACACACTGTATGCGCATTGGACAATCAATACCTGGGAGGTAAAGTTTGATGCAAACGGCGGTACAGGTGCTCCGGATTCACAGACCAAGGTATTTGGAACCACATTGATTCTCAGTTCGGTTAAGCCTACAAAAGAAGGCAGTACATTCAAAAACTGGAACTCCGAAAGAGACGGTTCAGGAACAACATATGTCCCCGGAGGAAGCTATACAATAAAT
>JAFRZS010000081.1 GCA_017442445.1 Clostridia bacterium | reverse complement strand
TTATGTTATGTCAGAATTGCAGTAAAAGAGAAGCAACCACCCATATAAAAAGAGTAGTCAACGGAGAAACGGCGCAGATGTATCTTTGTTCAAGCTGTGCCGCACAGTTGGGATATAACGATGTATTTTCAGATTTCGGAATGAATTTCGGAGACTTCTTTGCCTCAGTCTTAGGCGAAGGCATAAAAGGAAAAGCATCAGCAATAAAAAGATGTGAACAGTGTGGGAGTTCTTACACCGACATATCAAAAAGCGGAAAGCTTGGCTGTGCAAATTGCTATCAGACCTTTTACGAAGAGCTTTTACCGACGATACAGAGAATACACGGGAAGACAGCGCACAACGGTAAAAATGTAAATGAAACAGTAATAGAAACTGAGGCTGACAGTGCAGACGAGGTTGAAAAACTCAGAAACGAAATGAAAACTGCGGTTGAGGGTGAAAACTTTGAAAGAGCTGCAGAATTACGTGATAAAATCAAAAGACTTGAGGAGGGTAAGAAATGAGAAAGTGGTACAATGTAAGCGGTGAACAGGGAGATATTGTTCTCAGTTCAAGAATAAGACTTGCAAGAAATCTTAAAGAATACCCTTTTCCGAACAGATTAAACAGACAGCAGATGCTTGAAGTTAATACAAAAATACGAGAGGTAACGGAAAAAAGCGGACAGAAATTCATGTATCTTGAAATGGAACAGTTACCTAAAGAACACGCAATTTCTTTAGCAGAGCGTCATCTGATAAGTCCTGATTTTGCAGAAAATACCGAAGGCAGAGTCTTGCTCATAACTGAGGACGAGGAAATTGCTCTTATGCTTTGTGAGGAAGACCACATAAGACTTCAGGTTATGGGATCGGGTTTATGTCTTGAAGAAGCGTACAAAAAAGCAGATAAGCTTGATAACTACCTCAATTCAAATCTGAACTATGCATTTGACAGCAGATTAGGATATCTGACACAGTGTCCTACAAATTTAGGTACAGGTATGAGAGCATCCGTAATGCTTCATTTACCGGCACTTTCAAGCTGTGGACAGTTATCAAGACTTGCAAATACGATAAGCAAATTAGGACTTACAATAAGAGGTGTATTCGGAGAAGGAAGCAACTCAATGGGCGATATCTATCAGTTGAGCAATCAGGTATCGCTTGGAATATCGGAAGAAGTTGCGATTAAAAATCTTACCTCAATCACACTCCAGATTATCGCTCAGGAAAGAGCGGCGGCGGGTGAAATGATAAAAAATCCTGAAGTACAGGATAAGATTTTCAGAGCCTACGGAGTGCTTAAAAATGCAAGACTTTTAAGTACAGATGAATTTATGAGTCTTATGTCAATAGTAAGACTCGGAGCTGTCAATAATATATTGGATATCAATATTGAAAAAATCAGCGAATTGATTGTAAATATGCAAGCGGCAACATTAAGTGTTATGAAAGGAGAAAGTTTACCTCCTGAAAAACGCGATATGTTCAGAGCTGAAATAGTACGAGAAACTATTTAAGAAAAGGAGAGAAACTAATGTATAAATTCAACGGTTTTACACAGAAGGCAAATATTGCATTGAATTATGCGATACAGATTGCAGAAAACATGGGACACACATATGTCGGTAGTGAGCATTTGCTAATCGGACTTTTAGGCGACAGCACAAGTGTGGCGGCTATGACTATGCTGAACCGTAATATTACAGAGGAGAAGGTTCTTCAGGCGGTTAAAAATATAGTCGGGAACGGAATCCCGACAAGACTTACAACAGCAAATTTTACTCCGAGATTTAAACACATAATTGAAAATGCAATCGCAATTTCAAGAGAGATGGGACAGTCATATACGGGAACAGAAAATCTGCTTCAGGCAATTTTATCAGAAACAGACAGCTGTGCCGCAAACATTCTTAGTCAGCTTGATGTAAGCGTATCGGAGCTTGAAGGTGATCTTGAAAAGAACTTCGGCTCAGGCCATGCACAGACAGAAAACAAGAAAAACAAAAAAGGCTCTAATAAAACACTTGATCAGTATGGCAGAGACCTCACCGAAATGGCGAAAAACAATAAAATAGATCCCGTTATCGGCAGACAGAAAGAAATAGACAGAGTAATTCAGATTTTAAGCAGAAGAACAAAGAATAATCCTTGTCTTATCGGTGAACCCGGTGTTGGTAAAACGGCGATTGCAGAAGGACTTGCGCTCAAAATTTCGACAGGTGAGGTACCTGAAATTCTCAAAGACAAGAGAATTATATCGCTTGACCTGACAGGAATGGTTGCAGGAACAAAGTACAGAGGTGACTTTGAAGAAAGGATTAAAAATGCACTTGACGAGGTTATAAAATCAAAAGATGTAATACTCTTTATTGATGAAGTGCATACTTTAATCGGTGCGGGTGCCGCAGAGGGTGCGGTTGATGCGGCTAATATTTTAAAACCAATGTTAGCAAGAGGCGAATTGCAGGTAATAGGTGCAACAACACTTGAAGAATACCGTAAGCACATTGAAAAAGATGCCGCACTTGAAAGGCGTTTTCAGCCGATTGTTGTAGGTGAGCCGTCACAGGAAGAAGCTATTGAAATTTTGAAAGGTCTCAGAAATAAGTACGAAGCACACCACAAAATAAAAATTACCGATTCTGCTATCAAAGCGGCGGTTGAAATGTCGGTACGATATATCGGTGACAGATTTTTACCTGATAAAGCTATTGACCTTATTGACGAAGCGGCTTCAAAAGCAAGACTTAAAGCAGTAACTACACCTCCTGATTTAAAGGATATAGAAGACAAATTAAAAGAGTTAGCAAACGAAAAACAGGAAGCGGTTAAATCTCAGGAATTTGAACGCGCCGCAAAGCTTCGCGACGAAGAAAGAGAGCTGACGGTAAAGCTTGAAGAAGAAAGAAATACATGGAAAGAAAAGAACGCACATAATTCAGGTGAAATAACAGAAACCGATATAGCGGAAATTGTATCGGGCTGGACAGGAATCCCCGTACAACAGCTCACGCTTGAAGAGAGCACACGTTTGCTTAACATGGAAAAAGAGCTTCATGAAAGAATTGTCGGTCAGGACGAGGCTGTGAGAGCCGTTTCCAGAGCGATAAGAAGGGGCAGGGTAGGTTTGAAAGATCCGAACAGACCTGTTGGTTCATTTATCTTCTTAGGCCCCACGGGAGTAGGTAAAACGGAGCTGTGCAAAACTCTTGCTTCATCAATGTTTGGCGATGAAAATGCGATGATAAGACTTGATATGTCAGAGTTTATGGAAAAGCATACAGTATCAAAGCTTGTCGGTTCGCCTCCCGGATATGTCGGTTATGATGAAGGCGGTCAGCTCACTGAAAAAATCCGACGCAGACCGTACAGTGTTGTATTGTTTGATGAAATTGAAAAGGCACATCCTGATGTATTCAATATGCTTTTGCAGATATTAGAAGACGGCATACTGACAGACTCACAGGGTAGGAGAGTTGATTTTAAAAATGCTGTTATCATAATGACATCAAATGTCGGTGCAAAGCTTATAACAAGAGAAACAGGCTCACTCGGTTTCTCAACCGATACAAATTCTTCAGGAATGTCAGACGAAAAAATCAAGGAATCTGTTATGGGTGAACTCAAGCGCACATTCAGACCTGAATTTTTAAACAGAGTTGACGATATTATAGTTTTCCATCAGCTCAAAAAGGACGATATAACAGAAATTGCAGTCCGTATGCTTGAAAATCTCAAAAAACGAACTGCAAATATCAATATAACTGTTGAGTTTACGAAGGCTGTAGCAGAAAGGATTGCTGATGAAGGCTTTGACCCCGTCTATGGCGCAAGACCGTTAAGACGAGCAATACAGTCAAAGATTGAGGATAAAATGTCCGAAGAATTGCTTATGGGTAATATTATTGCAGGTAATAAATACAAATGCGATTATATAGACGGAGAGTTTATCTTTACACAAGAGTAGGGGATGTTAAAAATGTGCAGACCGCACAATACATTTCAACCACAAAAGTACCGCTCACTTGATCTTCAAGTGAGCGGTTAAGCTTTTTAACGGTATAAGCCTTTATTATATATTACAAAATAATCATCAAAATTGACGGTTCCGTCCTTGTTTGCATCAGCGGCGGAATATTTATATTCGCCGAAATCGTCTTCTGTGAGAGTTCCTGATATGATACATGACATCATAAATGCGTCATTTCCGTCAACAACCTTGTTTGCATCTAAGTCACCGCAGAGGAGAGGAAGACTATCGGTTGCGCTGACAATTTGATTTGCCATTGAATCAATGTACGGCTGATATGCTATGAAATAATTTGTAGGAATCGCTCTGGCTTCGTCACAAACATCTTCAAGGAGTCCGAGAGAGTAGTCTGTGTATATGGAAGTGTCTAATTGACTTGCATAATCAAGAGCAAAGCTGAGCTTTGAATAGTTTGCTAAGGACTCAAATTTCAATCCTAAAAATGCATTGTTAAGGTTCTCGTATGCTTCGTCAATTTCCTCTTGTTCCGAATACGGATTGTTACATACAGAAGAAGCTGCTTCAAAAGCATCTTCAAATTTTTCATAACTGTCTTCAGTATAGAAAAGCGGTTGATGATTTGCAGAATAAAGCTTATCAAGAAGTGATGATAATTTTGATTTATCCTGAGGAACAATCACAAGGTCAAGGAAAACAGCAGAACGGGTTTCAACTGTTGTGCCTAAAGCGTTTTTAGAAGTTGCTTGAGTCTGTATATAGAATTTTACGGTTGTTGTTTTTGAGGGAACAGCGCCGTTGATTTTATATGTCTGGCTACCGCCGACCGAACTTGCTGAAGTACCGAGCTCTGTGTCTGTAACATCAACCGTGTAGTTCTCGTTATTGGTGGTAATACTCAGAACTTCAGTACCGCCCGATGCTCTTGTACATTTTTTATATTGGTAAATATAAACTGCAAAATTGGGAATTTCAGACAACTGAGAATAAACACTTGTGTCAACATAGAGATATCCCTTCGGGGCATATGTTTGATCCATAAGATTTACTTCAGCATCGCCTGAATTCTGATAGCCGCCCCATTGTGTACCGACAGCGGTGTCTGAATTGCAGACAAATGAGTTTTCATCGAAGTCAAAATATCCGTTTGAAGCATTGGCGGCAGGATTTAAGGCTTTGGTTGTACCTGTAATTGTAGCGATATTATAAAGACTCGGATAATATCCCTCAAGAAAACTTCCGCCGCTTCTTGTGATGTTGGTATCAACAAGCGGATATGATGCAAAAATCTCATCGACAACTTCAATATAACGCTTGAGTGTATGTGTTACTCCGCCGTATGTGTAAGTTACCGTACAGGTAATTGTTCCGATATCTTCTTTTGTAGGACTGCTTCCTGAAAGGATTACAGTTGCAGTATCGGTAGTACCTGATTGTTTTGTATCAATTATATTGTTGTTACTGAATGTAATATTTATATCTGTTGCACCGGGGCAGGTGAATTTAACCTCGGGGAATCCCCAACCGTTAACAGTAAGCTTTTCGGGTATGGTGAGCTGAGCAGGAGATGTTAATGAAACCTTCAAAGAGTACATAGCTTCAAGTAAGTTGTGTGTTACTTGATTTACCTGATTCTGAGATGCTGTGGTACGGTTTATATTTCTTGCCGCTGTAAGTGCATTGTTAAGTGCTGTAACAGAAGCAGTATCGTAATGAGATAAATCTGCGGGAATTGAAGCGATGGCTTCATCAAGCTCAGAAAAATCGGTTGTGGGGAGAGTAGCGATTGCTGCCTGAACTGCTGTGTAAAGGTTCGGGACAGGCAAAGCTGTCTGACCTGTTACTGAAGGATAAGCTGATCTGTATGAACTTGCGGTAGTTTTTACAATTTCCGCAACCTCAGCACCGGTGAGCTTGGGATTTACAGACCACACAACGCCTAAAATAGCTGTAACCAAAGGAGAAGACATTGATGTACCTGACATATTTTTGTAAGTGTCAATTACAGTGCTGTAAATGCTGACACCGGGAGCGGCAAGGTCAACATGTGTACCGTAATTTGATGAAGCTGCCTGTGAGCCTCCTGAATTCATTGAGCCTACAACCATAATTCTGTCAGCAATTTTCTTTGCCATAGCGGCAGACTGACCTGTTTCGTCCTGATCAATACAACAGAACATACCGTTCATTCTTGTATCGACAGCGGTTCCGCTTTGGTCACCGTTGCCTGATGACTGGCAAATTATGAAATCGTAGCCCTGATTGAGAAGGTATGCAACATACGAGGAAGCACCTGTTGAGAAGTTTGAAATATCAGTTTCTGTAAGTGTTGTAAGAGTAGAAAGACCGACAGAAAGATTTACGACTTTTGCACCTGCTTCAATATTCTGAACGATACCGTTATAGCAAGAGGTTGTAGTCATGGAAGTACCGTTATTCGGACTTGCATCGTGGGCATAAACCTGTCCGTTCCACATAATGCCTGAAATACCCTTTTTGTTATTGGGGATAGCACCCATTATACCGGCAATATGTGTACCGTGATTTTGTTCATCACAACCGGCTTCATTTTCCGTTGATGTAAAACGCACTTTTCCGTTAAGGTCTTCGTGGTCGTAGTCACAACCGCTGTCAACAAAGCCGATGTTTATATCATTGAAATAATGGTTGTAATCCCACGCGGAAAGAGCATTGACCATTTCAACACTCCAGTTACTGCCTGCGGGTGAAGCTTCGTTCCAAGAAGCATTGTTCCACGGGTCATCGGGTATAACATTGGGAGTAATATCAAGAAAATCAACATAAGCCGATGCAATAAAAGCTTTTTTCTTCAAGTTTTCGCAAGTAGCTTCAAGCTCGGAAAGTTCCGATTTCTGAACTTTAATCTGCCACATATTTGCGCCGTTTATGTAGCCGACCTTCTCACCGTTTAATTCTTTGAGACGGAATTTTTGTCGGAGTCAGTTGCATTTTCTTTAAAAAGAACATTGACTATTGAATTGATATATTTTTTACCGCTGTCTTTATCTGTTGAAACATCGGCGGAAGTTTCGTTATAAATGCTTGAGCTGTCATAATCGACAGTAAAGGAGTTTTCAAATTCTTTTCCGCTTTCTGTTTTTGCGGTAAGAACAATCTTATTTCCGTCAGGCTTTAAAACGGTGTCCTTAATTGAATAATGACCGCCTGTCAAATCCGCAGAACCTTCAAAAGATACATCGCCTTTGTCGATTTCAGAATAGACCTTATAATCAACAGAAACAATCTTTTCGTCGGAAATAACAGTACCTTTGATATCTTCAGTAGCATTATCAACAGTTGCGTTGCTTTCACAGTTTATTTCTGACTCAATAGCTGTATTTTCCGATGAAACAGTAAATTCTACAATATAATCAGTACCTTTTAAGTTTACGGTTTCTGTAAAGGAAAAGCTGTTATTGCTGTCTTTCGCTGATGATTGAATAAAAGGCACAGAAGGTAATACAAAGAGAAGACATAAAATGATTGAAAAGAGTTTTTTTGCTTTTTTATTTTTCAGAGAAATTACGAGTAAAACAGCCGCAATTGCAAGTACCAGCGCTGCAATAACGATTGACACAACATTGAATGTCGGAGAATTATTGCCGATTGAAAGAGTAATCGGAGTGTTTACGATAGATGCTTTAACAGGGAAAGATACTTTTTCACCGCTATCAAGTGTGCCGATGTCCTCGGAAAATACGGCGGGGGAAAGCCCTTGAGGGAATTTGGCTTCAAGCTCCACATCTTCAATTTCATCGTCTGCAATATTCTCAACAGTTACACCGAATGAGACGGCATCCGAAGATACTGCCGGTGTAGCCGTAACTTCAAGTCCGTATTGAGCGTGTGTTGCGGCAGAAGCCGAAACACTCAATACAAACAGCATAATTACAGATGTAATAAGAGTTAATGTTCTTTTCATAATCATTTGCCTTTCTGTTTTATAAAAGTATATATCCATATTAATTCTAACATTTTTTAAGCTAAAAATCAATAAAATTAACATTTTACTTGCTTTCAAAATGTAAAAAATATTATAGAATATTTATGCAAAATACTCAAAAAATGAAAGAATATTTCATTTGTAAAATTTTTTTAATATATGGACAAAGGTACATAATTTTGTTATGATAGAATACAGAGAATTATACGGAGGTAAAAATAAATGAAACGATTGATATCGGTAATGTTATCGGTGTTTATAATTATGTCGTGTCTGATTTTTTCAGCATCGGCAGTTGAGTCTAAAATGAAGCTTACCGGCGAAGTATATCCTACATATCTGAGTGTCGGTATGTCCTTCAGTATAAAAGGCACAATAACATCTGATACTGAAATTACATCTGTAACAGTTGGTGTTTACAGAAAATCTACCGGAAATAAAGAATATGAAAGAATTGAGGCTCCAAACTCAAAGACATACAGTATTTCTTCTGCTGATCCTCATATTACATTCGGTGCGTTGTCAGAAGACAATTATGTATATAGAGTTACAGCTTCTGATAAAAATGTCAAGAACAAGGTCTTACTTGAAAAGGATTTTGTTGTCGGTTTTCCGAACGGTACGGTAGGCGACAAAATGTCCGATGTCAAGTGGACGAATATCATCGATATTTCTGAGCATCAATCAGCGGTTAATGGGGTTAGAATTGATTGGGATGTACTTGCAAAAAATCTTGATGCAATAATACTGAGAGTGGGTTATAGAGGAAAGGATACACATACTCTGGCGAAAGACTCTTTATTTGAAGATTTTTATAAAAAAGCGAATGACAGAGGAATTCCTATAGGAGTTTATTTTTACAGCATAGCCCTGAATGAAGAGGAAGCTATTGAGGAAGCAGAATTTGTTATCGATATACTTAAAAAGAATGATTGCAAATTGTCTATGCCTGTATATATTGATATTGAAGATGATAAACAGTGGCCGGTCGGAAGAACCATGCTTACAAAAATTGCAGATGCTTTTTGTAAGAGAATGCTTGAGGAAAATTATTTCCCGGGAATCTATTCGGGTTCATATATGGCGAGAGACAGTATTAATATGAGCGCACTTGCGGACTATACATTCTGGTTAGCGGATTATAATTCAACTGTAATATATCCGGGTAGCTATGAAATGCGGCAATATACAAAAAACGGAACAGTTAACGGAATCAATAGTGCAGTTGACCGTAATATCTGCTATAAGAACTTGATTGAGTATATAAAGAAAAACAACTATAACACTCACGGCACATCAAATACTGCATCTTATACAGAGCTTGACAGATATATTTCAATGGTACCCGATACTTTAGGAATTTACACAAAAGTAACAGCAGATGCTGTTGACAGCGCACTCAAAAAGGCAAAAGCGGTTGACAGAAATCTGAAAAAAGACAAACAGGCAACAATAGATACAGCGGCGCAGAACCTAAAAAAAGCTCTTTTAGCCTTAGTTGTTTCAGGCGGATTTGAAAGAGCAGTAAATTCTGTCACAGAGCTTGACGATGTAAATCAGAAGATTTACGGAATACCGAAAAATACAGATGTAAACAAAATAAGCGATTATATAACATTAACGGTGATGCTTATATTGAATACTCAAATCTCACAAGCGGTAAAATTTCAGACTCAACCGTTATATATATCAAAATAAATTCAATAACAATAGCAAAATACACAGTATCATACAGATAAGATTTAAAAGCTCAGGCACACAGTTCGTAAATTGAACTGTGTGCCGTTTTTTAACAAAAAAACGGCCCCAAGTTTTAACTTGGGGCCTGAGCTTTAAAGAGTGATTACATTATTTAACAAATGAAAGGATAACATCAATAATGCTCTGAATATAAGCTTTGATCATATCAATGATGGCTGTGAAGTTGATAGTTGCGGGGGTGAGGGGAGTTGTTTCAACTGTTTCCTCATCGGGAGTTTCAACTTCAGGCTCTTCAATAACAATATCATCATTTGAAGTTGTTACGGAAGCCGCCGAACCGTCAGGATTCTGATTGATTGTATGCTGCTTAAGACCTGCTTTAGTGATGAGGTCAAGGTCAGCCGCATCAATAGTACCGTCAAAGTTTACGTCTGCTGCAAACCACTTTGCGTTACCG
>JAFRZS010000009.1 GCA_017442445.1 Clostridia bacterium | reverse complement strand
TGTATTACAATCAAAAAGATATTGAAAAAGGTGTTGAGGTGTGATATAATTTATGGGTTAAAATGGGATACAATATAAATCGGAATTGAGGAGAAGATTTATGAACAGATTGAAATTTCTATTGGCTTTATGGGCAGGTAAGGCGGTGTCCTTATTTTGCAAAATTGTGAAAAACGGCGGCACAAACAAGCCGGGTGCAATTGCTTGTAAAATTCAGAAGGATTTTATAAAGCAGTTTGAAGGTATTGATTACAACAAGGTAATCTTTATCACAGGCACTAACGGAAAATCAACTACTAACAACATGATCGTTCATACATTGAGAAGCAACGGCAAAAAGGTTATTTCTAACCTTGAGGGTGCAAATCTCATGGGCGGTGTTGCAACGGCACTTTTAAACGATGCAAGTCTTTCGGGAAAGCTCAACGGTGAGTATCTTGTTATGGAGGTTGACGAAAGATATCTCCAGTATATCTATGCATATCTTCCTGCAAAGCATGTATGCATCACAAACATTCAGAAAGACCAGGTACAGCGCAACGGTGAACCTGACTATATCTATCAGAAGATAAAAGCGGTTGTCAGCGGTGACACACATTTATATCTCAACAATGAAGAACCGCGTGTAAAATCGCTTGAAAAATTTGTATCTGAGGTAACATATTACGGACTTGAAAGAAACTCAAAATCATTTGAGAAAAATTCCTTCTTTGATGTATCTTTACCCTGTCCTCACTGTGGAAACAACATCAAATTTGATTATTACAATGTTGACAATGTCGGCCACTTTGCTTGTACATCATGTGCATTTTCAAGCGGTGACAATCCCGATGTTTTCCTTACAAACAATGATTTTGAAAACGGCACATTTACAGTAGGCGAAAAGAAATTTACCGTAAACAACCGCGAACCGTTTTTCTATTATAACTATGCATTGGCAATTGCGCTTTGCAGACAGTTCGGATTTACTGACGAACAGCTTCAGCACGCATTCTCCACATTCAAAAACATTAGCGGCAGAATGGAAACACTTAAGTATAAAACAAAAGAAATCAAATATATCAGAATCAAGCAGGAAAATCCTGAAACTCTGCAGACAGCATTTGATTACATCATTTCCGACAAACGCAAAAAGGTTATGCTTTTAGGACTTGAGGAATTAAAGGATTTTGACCCTTACTACACCAATACTTTCTATGCATTTGATGTTGATGTCAGCCGTCTTGAAGCATCGGATATTGAGCATTACATCTGCTTCTCTGAGGCTGTTGCATATGACACAGCAAACAGATTGCTCTACGGCGGAATTTCAAGAGATAAAATTACAATACTCCCCAACGACGATAATGATGATATTATGGACGAGCTTGAAAAGTGGGATATTGATAATGTATATCTCATCACATGGCTTAAAAAATACAACGAGCTTGATAAATGGATAAAGGAGAATGAATAATGGAAAAGTTAAATATATCCTGGATGTATCCCGATATTCTTAATCTCCACGGTGACAGAGGTAATCTCATGGCACTCAAGAAAGTTGCAGAAGAAATGTCTGTTGAACCGGTAATCACAAGAGTTGAAAACTTTGAACAGAAAATAGACTTTGAAAATTCCGATATACTTTTCTTCAATGTCGGTGAAATCAAATCCGTAAACTCAGTTGTCAGAGCGCTCAAGAAACAGGAAGACGAGCTGAAAGCATATGTTGAAAGCGGAAAAATGATTATTCTTGTGGGCGCAACAGGTGCGGCATTTGCAAATAAGCTCACAAGACAGAACGGTGATGTTATCTACGGACTTCAGTATCTTGATATGGAGTGCACAGAGGTTAAAAATATTTACGGCGATGACCTTTATTTCATACTTGAAAACTATACTGCAGATGAGGTAATAGGTACACAGATTTCAATGGTCGATACACACTTGAAATCAGCAAAACCGCTCGGAAAAATCTCTTACGGAAAAGGCAACAACGGCAAAGACACAACAGAAGGCGCAGTTTATAAGAATATTATTTTCACAAACTGCTTAGGTCCGATGCTTGTTAAAAATCCGTGGTTTGCACAGGCACTTATAAAGACTGCGATGGAAACCAAGAATATCGAGGTTGAAAGCAAAATTTTAGACTTTGACCTTGAAAGAAAATCCGCAGTCTGCATCAAAAGATTTATCAGAGAAAAGCAGGGATAAAAATGTATCCTAATGTTGAAATTTTTACGGACAGAATTGTTGAAAACGCAAAGAAGATGAAAGCACTTTGTAATGATTCGGGGATAACTCTGAGTGTTGTTACAAAGCTTGTTTCCGACTGTCCTGAAATCACAAAGAAGCTTGTTGAAAGTTCGGTGGATTGCATTTGCGAGTCACGAATGGAGAATGTAAAAAGCTACGAAAATATTCCTTCTGAAAAATGGTTTATCCGTCAGCCGATGATGTCTGAAATTGATGATGTTGTAAAACTTATAGATGTAAGTCTTAACAGCGAATGGACAAGTATAAAAGCACTTGACGAAGCGGCAAAAAAGCTTAGCAAAAAGCACAAGGTTATCCTGATGTATGAATTGGGAGATCTGCGCGAAGGCTGTGACAGGGAAGAACTTTTTGAAATAATTGAAAAAACCCTGAAGCTTGACAATATAATTTTGTACGGAATCGGAGTAAATCTTTGTTGCTACGGCGGAGTAATTCCGAGTGAAGAAAACATGGCGGAATTAAGTTTTTTAGCAGAAGAAATTGAAGAAAAATTCAATATAAAATTACCCGTAATTTCGGGCGGAAATTCGGGCAATTTAAAGTTACTTTTAAGCGGAAAGCTTCCGAAAAAAATCAACAATTTAAGAATGGGAGAATCAATTTTTCTCGGCAACATTCCGTGCTTTGAGGAACCGCTTGAAAATTTCAACAGAGATAATTTTATTCTCAATGCTCAGATAGTTGAGATAAGAAGAAAACCGTCTGTACCCAGAGGCACAAGATATACAAACTCTTTCGGAGAGGAAACAAAAATTGTTGACCGAGGAGAAAGATTACGCGCACTCATAGCAATCGGAAAACAAGATGTTTCTTTGTCGGGACTTACTCCCACAGATAAAGGGATTGACATTTTAGGCGGCAGCAGTGACTATATAATTTTAGATGTAACCGACTCTGAAAAAAATTATAAAGTGGGCGATGTTTTAAGCTTTACAATGAACTACGCCGCAACACTCAGAGTCATGACATCACAGTATGTTGAGAAAATAATAAAGTAAAAAAATCAGGGAATGCTCCCTGATTTTTTTGCTTAATGCAGAATGCAAAGTGCAGAATGTCGGGTGCTGCGCACAGCATTTTAAATCGTTCATACTTTGTTCTGACAAGCACCTTATCGGCACGAAAGTTGATTTGCATTTAAAATTAACCTTTAAGTTTACAATGAGCGATATCAAAAGCTTCACCGTTTCGTTTTCTATTGAAAATAAAGCGATACATATACAAAAATTTTCAGTAGAACTTGACTTTATATGTATATATGGGTATAATAGTACTGAAAATAAAGCGATACATATACAAAAATTTTCAGTAGAGGTGCAATTATGGAGTTTAAAAGAGAAATTTACCTTAACAAACTTATAATGAAAAAACACAACGGACTTATAAAGGTTGTTACAGGAATGCGTCGCTCAGGAAAATCATATCTTCTGTTTACTCTATTCAAAAATCATCTTATTGAAAGCGGCGTAGAAGAAAATCACATTATAGAAATTGCGTTTGATTCGTTTGAAAATAAAAAATTTCGTGACCCGGAAATTCTTTATCCCTTTATAAAAGAGCAAATAAAAGATGATAAAATGTATTATATTATTCTTGACGAAGTGCAACTGCTAAATGATTTTGAGGCAGTGCTCAACGGACTCATCCGAATTAAAAATGTTGATGTTTATGTAACAGGAAGTAATGCAAAGTTTCTTTCAAAAGATATAATTACAGAGTTCAGAGGTCGAGGTGATGAATTATACATTCAACCACTTTCATTTTCAGAATTTGTTGAGTCTTATGACGGAAATAAATACGATGCATGGAATGAATATGTTTTATATGGAGGACTTCCGCCTGTTGTTTTGCTGAGCACAGTAGAGCAGAAAACAGAGCTTTTGAAAACCCTTTTTAAAGAAACATATATCAACGATATAATTTCAAGACACAATATCAAAAATAAAGAAGAATTTGAAGAATTGATTGATATTTTATCATCAGGAATAGGTTCACTCACAAATCCTAAAAAACTTGCAGATACATTCAAATCAAAAAAGCAGAAAGCTATAAGTACAAACACACTCAGAAATTATATTGATTATCTCTGCGATGCGTTTATAATAAACAAAACTATTCGCTATGACATTAAAGGCAAGAAATACATTGATACTCCACAGAAATTCTATTTTTCTGATATCGGTTTAAGAAATGCAAGAATAAACTTTCGTCAGATTGAAGAAAATCACACAATGGAGAATATAATTTATAACGAGCTTATTACAAGAGGCTTTAATGTAGATGTAGGTCTTGTACCGCATACACAGAGAAATGCAGAAGGAAAAATTGTGCACAAGCAACTGGAAGTTGATTTTGTTTGTAACAAGGTATCAAAACGATATTATATACAATCAGCCTTTTCAATACCTGATAATGAAAAAATGCAACAGGAATCAAAATCTCTGCTTAATATAGATGATTCTTTCAAGAAAATAATTGTAGTTAAAGATGTTCCTGCACCTTATTATACCGAAGAAGGAATTATGGTGATAGGTTTATATGATTTTCTCTTAGACAAAAACAGTCATGATTTTTAAAAAACGAAACGGTGAAATACTAAAAACTTCACCGTTTCGTTTTTGTTTTTAATCAATCATTCTGTCTGCGACAGATATAAGTGCTTTTAAGTCATCATCGGACATTGTTTTGATTTTTTCATTCAGTGTGTGAATAAGAGCAGGTTCGGATATTTCTTCATCAAAGAATTCCTTAGGAGTTACTCCGAGATACTCACAAATGAACAGAAATTCGGATAAAGAAGGTAATGCTCTACCAGACGAGATTGATTGTATATAACTTTTGCTGTGTCCGAGATCGTAGCTCATTTTATATTCAGACACACCCTTTTTTATGCGTAGAGCAGAAATTCGTTCTCTTATAAACTGTTCGTTCATACAATCACCTCATTTCCTATATTTTATACAAATTAAATTAGTAATAATCATAATCTAACTACCGATTAAACTTGATTTATACCGATTAAATTTGTATAATAATGAAAAAACTACTTTTAAAAAAGGAATAGGTGCAAATGAAAAAGACTTGTTGCGGGTTTGGACACAGGAAGTTATATTTTGGCATAGATGATGAATTGGACAGATTGATAGAAGAACTTATACTTCAACATGGTGTGAAAGTTTTTATGACAGGGGATATGGGAAATTTTGATAAAAGCTTTTCTGCAGCTGTAAGGAGAGCGAAAAGAAAGTATAAAGATGTTGAATTGATTTTAGTTTTGCCGTATTTTTCAAATAAAATAAATACAGACAAAGACTATTATCAAGAATGGTTTGATAAAA
The DNA here is from genome assembly GCA_017442445.1 of Clostridia bacterium. GTDB lineage: Bacteria > Bacillota > Clostridia > Oscillospirales > Acutalibacteraceae > RGIG2945. The sequence continues at coordinate 1,152 of JAFRZS010000009.1, read as the reverse complement.
TTGTTGTTCCTGAAGAACTTATCGGCATTCATTATAAAAGGGCAATAACTGAAAGGAATTATTTGATGATAGACAAAAGTGATTATGTGTTGACCAGTGTTTACCGTACCTATGGCGGAGCCAAGGATGCGATGAAATATGCAGAGAAAAAGGGAAAACTTTATAAAAACATTTTAGAAAAATAAAAAACCGACAGCAAAGCATAAACTTTACCGTCGGCAACACATTACTGCAAATAAAGCGATACATATACAAAAATTTTCAGTAGGATTACAAGTAATCAAAATACATCTGTCCGATTGCATCAAAGGAGTTTTGTTTTACTCTTTCTTTTGCGTTTTTGGTGCAGGATTTTTTAAGGTCATCATCGGACATCATTTTAATTATTGCATCTGCAAAAATCTGATGTTTTATATTTTTATTGTTGTAATCGAAGTCAGGTTTTTCTTCAAATGCAGGTACAAGAATTCCGTTTTCTGTGATTACAAAATCGTCTTCAATTTCACCGAGATTTTTATCACTCATAATTTCTCTCGGCCCTGTCTTACAAGCAGTTGCAACACACGGAGTTTCAACAGCCATAGCTTCAAGCAGAACATTCGGAAAACCTTCGCTGATGGAAGACAGTGCAAAGACCTCTGAATTTTTTACAAATTTGAAAGGGTTATCCTGATAACCGACAAGCAAAATATCATCGGCAAATTTATTGCGTTTTACCATGTCTTTTATATCGTCTTCCAAGAGTCCTCTGTGTCCGACTAACAAGAGTCCGGCATCGGGGATTTTTTCTTTAATAATTTCAAAGCTTTTAAGCAAATCCCAATGACCTTTGTGTCGGCTGAAAATTCCGACATTTGAAATTACTCTGTGAGAGTTAAAAAATTCTGCGAACTTTTCATCAATTTTTTCTTCGGATTTTTTTGAAATTTTTTCAAAATCAATTGCATTTTCTATGACAAAAATTTTATCCTGTTTTCCGAATTTTTCTTCAAAAAAATCTGCCGCTTCTTTTGAATTGAAAAGAAGCTCTGCGCCTGAGTCAAGCATCTTTTTGTATTCATCAGGGTGAAGCTTCAAATGTTCAAAACCTCGACAGGCGCCGATTGTTCTGCATTTTAAATTTGCAAAACGGACAGCTCTGTTTGCTATTGA
>JAFRZS010000080.1 GCA_017442445.1 Clostridia bacterium | reverse complement strand
TGTTGCCATAGTATTCAACATAGTCAACACCTGTAAATTCGTGCTTGTTTTCACCGAAAAGACGTCTGTAATCTTCAAGTGTAAGAACATCTGAATAGGGATTAACGTCTGTTTCGTCAATTTTGTCCAAAGAAACAAGAGTGTTTCCAACCTCGTCACTGGGATAGCTGAGCATAAGAACAATCTTCTTAGCGCCCATAGCGATACCCTTGAGGCAGATTGCAAAACGGTTACGAGAGAGAATCGGGAAAATAACACCGATTGTTTCTCCACCAAGTTTTGCTTTTACATCCTTTGCGATTGCGTTGATATCAGCGTAATTGCCCTGGCTTCTTGCAACGATGGATTCGGTAACCGCAACAACATCCTTGTCGCGAAGTTCAAAATTTTCACTCTTTGCAGCCTCGATAACAGAGTCTGCAACAATCTTCGGCAGGTTGTCGCCCTCTCTGATAATGGGACAACGAATGCCGCGTGAAACTGTACCGACTTTTCTTTCCATGATATCATCCTCCAAACGGACACTGGGTCCGAGTATTTAGGTAATACAAAAATATTACCCAGTATTTTTTATCACCCGAATATTATAGCAATATTGTTAGAATTTTTCAAGATTTTATATCACAAAACTTACATTAAATTGCAAATAATCTGATAAAAATTTTTGTGAAAATTGTAGATAATATTATTTGATAAAGTTATTTTGCCCAAAAGGTGCAATTTGATATATAAAATTACTTTACACAGAGAGGAAATTATTGTATAATAAAATTTAATAATTTAAGAAACGGTGATACAATGATACAATTTGAAGAATTAAGACTTGAATTATTGAGCCATGAAGAAAGTCTTAAAAATCTCAAGGACGCTATGAAAATCGAGGAGCTTGAAAGAGATATTGCTGAATTAGAAGAAAAAACAGCAGACGAAAGCTTCTGGGGGGACCTTGAAAATTCACAGAAGGTGCTTAAAAAGATAAGTGCTATGAAAAACAAGGTTGCAGCATATAATGACCTCAACGCAAGTTTTGAGGATATGCTGACAATGATAGAGCTTTCTGACGAAGAAGGCGATCTTGATATGCTTGAAGAATGTCAGACGGGAGTAAAAGATTTTGAAGCACAGCTTGAAAAACTTACTCTTTCAACGCTTTTGTCAGGAGAATATGATTCTAAAAATGCTATTCTTACTTTCCATGCGGGTGCAGGCGGAACAGAGGCACAGGATTGGAATGAAATGTTAGTCAGAATGTATACTCGTTGGGGTGAACAGCATGATTATAAAGTCAGCACACTTGACTTCCTTGACGGCGATGAAGCAGGACTTAAGTCTGCAACGCTTCTTGTTGAGGGTGAAAATGCGTACGGCTTCTTAAAGAGTGAAATGGGTGTTCACCGCTTGGTGCGCGTATCTCCCTTTGACTCATCGGGAAGAAGACACACATCTTTTGCATCTTTGGAAGTTATGCCTGAAATTGATGACAGCATTGAGGTTGAAATCAGCCCCGATGATTTGAAGGTTGACGCATACAGAGCATCAGGTGCAGGCGGACAGAAGGTTAATAAAACATCATCTGCTATCAGAATTACACATTTACCGACAGGTATTGTAGTTTCCTGTCAGGTTGAAAGAAGTCAGCATCAGAACCGTGAAGTTGCGATGAGAATGCTCAAATCAAAGCTTATTGAAATAAAAGAAAGAGAGCATCTTGATAAAATTGAAGATATCAAGGGCGATCAGAAAGAAATCGGTTGGGGCAGTCAGATTCGTTCTTATGTATTTATGCCCTATACACTTGCAAAGGACCACAGAACAGGTTTTGAAGTAGGTAACATTCAGGCAGTTATGGATGGTGAGCTTGACGGATTTATCAATGCTTACTTAAAACAGAATGCAAGCAAGGAGTGAGTCTTTTGGAAATAATCGACATTACTTACGATTTATTTGAAGCACCTATATATCCTTCAGATCCCGAACCGGAAACGGACTTTGTTTCAAGGATAGAAGACGGAGCCGGTTGTAATCTTTCAACGATATTTGCATGTGTGCATAACGGAACACATACGGATGCACCGTTTCATTTTATTGAAGACGGAATAACGGCGGAAAAGTTACCTCTTGAAAATTTTATCGGTGAGTGTGTAGTATTGAGTGTGCGCAGGGGTGCTATAACAGGTGAGTATGTTGATGATAATTTCCCCGAATGCGAAAGACTTCTGCTTAAAAGTGAAGGGAAGGCATATTTTACCGATGACGGAGCATATGCCGCCGCAGCTTTAGGATATAAGCTTATAGGAACTGACGCTTTGTCTGTAGGTACTCACGGAAATCAGGTTAAACCTCACAGAGCATTTCTGTCAGAGAACATCAGTATTCTTGAGGGACTCAAGCTTGAGAATGTTGAGGACGGAAGATATTTTCTGATAGCGCTCCCGATGAAAAACTCAGGACTTGACGGCGCAATCACAAGAGCTGTTTTAGTAAAAGATAATATTTTTTGGCACAAGTAAATTTAATATTAAAAACGCAAGTAGTTTTGTAAAAAAACCACTTGCGTTTTTTAATTTTTACAGTATATCTTTACAATACTTGAGCCATTCGTTTGCGATTAACTGATGTCCGCAAACTGTGGGGTGTACGCCGTCCCAGATCCAGTATTCTGTTTCTTTTTTCTCTGCGGCTTCATCGAATATCTTTTGCAACGGAATAAATATTGCGTTGTTGCGTTCTGCTATAAGTTTTGCTTTTTCCTGCATAGGTTTAAGATAGACCATAATATTTTCTATGAAATCTTCTTTATCCTTGACTGATAAAGCAAACGGTTCGCAGATGACTATTTTTATATCGGGGTTGTTTTCCTTGGCCTCGTCGATAAGGAGCTGATAGATTTTTTCGTATCTGTCAGCCAAAGAACCGCTGTTGTTGTGTGTATGAAAATATGCATCGTTTACACCGACGAGTATGCTTAATATATCCGGATTATGATTTAAGGTGTCTTCTTTCCATCTGCCGAAAAGGTCAGCAATTCTGTTTCCTGAAATACCTCTGTTTATGAAACGGAAATCCTTTTCGGGATATTCGGAGCCTAACTTGGCGTTGATAAGAAAAGGATAGCTGTGACCCATCTGATGATTAAGGTCCCAATCGTTTGTTCTGATTCTGCCGCCGTCAGTTATAGAATCGCCCTGAAATAAAATAAGTTTTGACATACATCCACCTTCTTTTTTTATATTATAATCCCCAATAATTCTGATCGAGAACTCTGTACATTACAGCTTCGCTGATGTGTTCTGCTGTGATGTGATCTTCTCCTGCAAGGTCAGCGATTGTTCTTGCTGTACGGAGAATTTTATCGTGTGCTCTTGCTGAAAGACTGAGCGTTTCAAATACTCTTTCAAGCAACATTATTGCTTCTGCGTCCGGATTGCAGAATTTTCTTGTAAGTGCGGGAGTCAGCTTTGCGTTACAGGTTATACCTGTGCCTTTATATCTCTCAAGCTGAATTTCTCTTGCTTTATTAACTCTTTCGCGTATTGCGGAAGAAGATTCACTTGGGGTGCGCTTGTTCATATCCTGAAAACTGACAGCGGGAACCTCAATGTGAATATCAATTCTGTCAAGCAGAGGGCCTGAAACCTTTGAAAGATATTTAGAAGCGGATTTCTTAGAGCAGATGCATTCTTTGGTCGGGTGTCCGAAATATCCGCACGGACAAGGATTCATGGCACAGACGAGCATAAATGAGCTCGGATATGTATAAGTGCCGAGAGCACGGCTTATCGTGATTTCGTTATCTTCAATCGGTTGACGGAGAGTTTCCATGGCGACTCTTGAAAATTCGGGTAGCTCGTCAAGAAATAAAACTCCGTTATGTGCCAATGAAATTTCACCCGGCTTCGGAATTGTTCCGCCACCTGACAAGCCAATATTTGAAATGTTGTGATGCGGTGAACGGAAGGGTCGTTCTGTAATCAGAGAAGTATCGTTTTTCAGAAGACCTGCAACTGAGTATATCATTGTGGTTTCCAAAGACTCTTCAAAAGACATGGACGGAAGAATGGACGGAAGCCTTTTTGCAAGCATACTTTTACCTGAACCCGGAGGGCCGATCATCAGAACATTGTGACCGCCTGCGGCGGCTATTTCAAGTGCGCGTTTTGCGGCATACTGTCCCTGAACGTCGGAAAAATCGGGAAGATTGTTATCGATTTTTTGAGTAGGTGTTATATTGTGCTCTAATTTTTTAATAGGTGTAAATCCTGTAAGATGGTCAATGAGCTCGTTGACATGACTTATGGGATAAATTTCAATTTCGTTCACAACGGAAGCTTCAAATGCGTTATCGGCGGGAACATAGATTTTTCTGATATTCAGGTCACGGGCTTTTATAACCATCGGCAGAACACCGTTGACTCCGCGGATTGTACCGTCAAGAGAAAGTTCGCCTATAAAAGCAGAGTCTGATAAATCGCAGTTTAATTGTTCACTTGCAACGAGCAAAGCAACGAGCATGGGGAGATCGTAGTGAGAACCTTCTTTGCGAATGTTTGCAGGTGCGAGATTTAAAGTTATACGGCATACGGGAAACTTGAAAAGACAGTTGACTAAAGCGGCATGAACGCGTTCTCTCGCTTCGTTGACGGAAGCGTCGGGAAGACCTACGATATCAAATCTCGGCAGACCTCTTGATGTGTTTGCTTCAACTGTTACATCAAATGTTTTCAGTCCCGAAAGACCAATGCTGTTTATCTTTGTGAACATAATAATCAATCCTTATGTGTTTTATCTCAACTGGTCAAGGGTGAGGGTATAGCCTTTTATAAAATCTTCAAGAAAAACTTCAGCTTCGGGCATATTGAGAGAATGAATGAGTTTTTCGGTACTCTGTGCCGCTGTACTGAAATCCGAGTTACCTGCTTTTTGCTCCTCAATACATTTGATGAGTGCGGATATTTTGTCTGCAGCTTTTACAAATGCCCATAACTGACTGTCTTCCTCTTTGTGAAAAAACAGGCTTTCGTAATCGTCTTTGAGATAATCAGGCAAAAGCTCAACCAGGCGTTCACAGGCGGCATCTTCAACTTTTTCGTATGCTTTTTTAACATCATCGTTGAAGTATTTTACCGGGGTGGGCATATCGCCTGTGAGAATTTCGGGTACATCGTGATATATAGCCATAAGTGCTGTTCGTTCAGCGTTTACATTTCCGCCGAATTTACGGTTATGGATAAGCGCTAAAACATGCGCTATCATAGCGACCTCAAGGCTGTGTTCTGATAAATTTTCGTTATGTGTGTTGCGCATCAACGCCCAACGGTTAATGTATTTCATTCTTGAAAGCATAGCAAAAAAATTGCTCGACAAAATAATCACTCCTTTTGTAGATATTATAAATATAATGGAGTGCGGTGTCAATGATTTTAATTTACTTGACCTTTTTAAAATAAATTGTTAAAATAAGTGTATCAGAAATCAGGAGGGGTTGTAATGATTAAAATTGCACCGTCAATACTTGCGAGTGATTTTTCAATTCTCGGAGAAGAAGTCAAGAGAATGCAGGATTCTTCTGCCGATTATATACACATAGATGTTATGGATGGCTCATTTGTGCCTAATATGAGCCTTGGAGCACCGATAGTAAAGGCTATAAGAAGATGGACAGACCTTGTGTTTGATGTTCATCTTATGATACTTGACCCTAAAAAATATGCCCCTGACTTTATAAAAGCAGGAGCAGATATTATTACTTTTCATCTTGAATCGCAAAGCGATGTCAACGAAACTATAGATGTTATCAAAGAGGGCGGAGCTAAGGTTGGTATAAGTCTGAAACCTAAAACCGAAGCGGAAGAAATTTTTCCGTATCTTGATAAAATTGATATGGTGCTTGTTATGACGGTTGAACCCGGCTTCGGCGGTCAGTCATTCATGGAAGATATGATGCCTAAGGTCAGAAAAATCAGAGAAGAGATTGACAGAAGAAATCTGAATGTAGATATTCAGGTTGACGGCGGAATAGCAGAGAAAACTATCGGAATAGCGGCAAAAGCGGGTGCAAATGTTTTTGTAGCAGGCAGTGCGGTTTTTAATGCGGAAGACTCTGCTGAAATGATTAAAAAGTTAAGACAGTTGGCTGACGGATAATTTTTCCATAGCAGAATCGGATATCAGAACTTTCCAATGCTCTTTTGTATGGGCGGCGGAGAGTTCTTTTTTGCTTATAAGTGAGCCATATTCCGCGAGTAATTTTTTGACATCGGAAAAGCCGAATGCAGGTTGAATGATAAGTCTGTAACGAATATTGTCAGTGTAAAGCTGTGATGAGAAAGGAATCTCACCTTTGAGCGCACATGCTAAATCAAAAAGGTTATCTATGTTTTCAAATTCGTATGTAAGCTCACGGCTTTCTTTCTTTATCTGTAAAAGTCTCTGTGTAGAAGCGGCATCAAGTATTGTGAAGAATAACAGACAGCCGCCCGACAGTTTCGGGACAGCTTCTACTATAAGCTTGGAGGTTGGGTCAATATCCTTGTGCAAAGTATCTCTTGCACGGTCAAGAATCATGTGAATGACACGCCTTGTTTCTATGTTTGAATAGTCCATTTCTTCAAAGGTTATGTCAAGCTCCGTCATATCTTTCGGGCTTAAATCAACGATGATGCGGTTGTTTTCAATTGCTTCAATGTTCAATTTGCCGCCTCCTTTAAGTAATAATATGCTTATATTACTATATTATTACGAAGGACACTTTTATGCAATAAATAAATAATGGTAAAAAATCAAGCTGTAAAAACGTCTGTTTTTACAGCTTGATAAATTTTACCAACCTAAAATTCCTTCTAAAAGAGAGGTTGTATCTTCGGTACTTTCAGTTGTATCGTCCGTAACGTCTTCAGAAGAAGACTCGGGTTCTGTTGTGGGAGGTTCGGTTGTTGTGATGACCTCAGAATAAATCTTTATCCAGATATCCTGACCGACCTCGTAAGTGTTGCCGGGAACAAGGCTTATTTCGCTTATTGTGTTTGCGACATTTCCGCCGTAATTGTCGATATAAGAAATATGACAAGTGAATTTTCTGAGAAGCGGCTCGGCTTTTGACCATTCCATACCGACAACATTTTCAAGTATCACGGTAGATTTTCCTGAACTGATGAAAAGGGTGATAGTAGAGCCGTATTTAACTGTTGAACCCGGTTCTAAATCCTGGTCGAAAATATATCCTGCAGAAACAGAGTCGTGAGCCTTTTCAACTGTTTTGATAACAAACGCATCGCCGAGAATCTGCTTTGCTCTGTCAAGGGTAACATTGTCTGCTCTGAAGTTAGGAACGATAACAGTTGTCGGATTAGTAACCGATATATCCTCGTTATTGTTTCCGGAGGGTTTGAAAACTCCCAGATCGTCACCGAATATAAGGAGTATACCGCCGAGCACAACAAACACACAGACGAAGAAGGATATCAATGCGACCTGCCATGAGGTGAGCCCTTTTTGTTTGGGTTTCTGAGATTTTTTAACAGGCTCCGCTTCGATAGTTTCTTCGGGAATATCGTTTATCTGGGGAACCTGAGTTGAAGCGGCTGCAGCAACAGGAGATGCTGAAAGTTCTGCACGAAGCTGATCAACTGTATGTGTGCGGTCACCGGGGAGTATCTGCAGACCGTTTACAAGTCCGTTAATTACATAAGCGGGTAACTGTTCTGCGAATTTGCCGGGTACCATAAGTCTGTCGTTTGATGCTCTTGTCGGTGCTTCAATCGGGTCGCTTCCGATAAGTGAGCGGTAAAGCACAGCAGAGAACGAATAGATATCCGTCCATGTGCCTTGTCGCTGACCTGCGCCGTACTGTTCAAGCGCTGAATAACCGGGATAAAGCTGAGGGTTAAGTTCGCTGTTTGAGGTTCTTATCTGGCTTATGCTGAAACCTGTAATTCTGAGCTTTCCGTCATCGCCCATAATGAGATTGGTGGGGGAAATTGCTCTGTGAATTATACCTGAGGAATGAAGTGTTCCGAGCGTTGAAAGAACAGGCATAAACAAACTACGCGCCTTTTCCCAAGGAAGATAGCCTGTGGGTATACTGAGAAGATAATCTCTCAAAGTTTTGCTGCCCGGATCTTCATAAATCGCATAAGCTGTACCGTTATCTTCGACTACATCAATTACTGAGATAAGAGAAGAAAGACCTCTTAAACGCATAAGCTGACGCCAAAGCTCCAGAAAGCTCTGAAGGCAGTCCTCGTAAAGATTTTCACAGCCTAAAAGAACAGTGATTTTTAATTCTTTGTCACGGCGTGTTGCAATAGCATCGGGGAAAAATTCTCTGAGCATTACGGGTGCTTTTTTACCCATATCCCATGCTATATAAGTTGCGCCGTCTCCGTTGTATTCAAGAAGTTTGCCGACGAGATATCTGTACCCCACAACAGAGCGTATCGGAAGGTAGGGGGATATCTGCTTGGTGTTGTTGTTGAATCCACAGTGAGGGCATTCCTCTCTCGGACCGATTTCTTTCATACAACTCATACAAAGGTCATCTGTATTTATCATAATAAAAATCTCCTTGTAGATTATACATCAGTTTAATAATACCAAAAAAATACTCAGCTTGTCAAATTTTTGGACAGATTGTATTAAGTTTGTAATCAATTGTAACCGTTTTTTGCCTTGAAACAGCGAATTTTAGGTTATGATTTTCAGCTCAAAAAATATATGAAAAAAACTTATAAATATTGATAAAAACTATTGATTTTTTCAGGGCAGTGCTGTATAATAGTCGATGAACGGTGACAATCGCGTTAAATCGGATCGAAAAGGTGGGTGAAAGAGGCGTGTCGGCAAGAAGTTTTGCAGGTAGATATGAAGTAAAATTTGATACAAAACAGCACAGAGCAGCGGTGCCGTCAGAGCTTCGTGACCTGCTTGGAGAGAAATTTATTGTAAGTAAGCCCAAGGTGGTTGAAAAATGCCTCTTTGCTTACACAATGGAATACTGGGATGAGCTTCAGGAAGAAGCTAACCGAAAGAGTACAACTGCCAAGGCAAGAGAACATCAGCGTGTGCTTGGCGCAAATTCAAGAATTGTTACAACGGACAAGCAGGGAAGAGCAACTCTTCCGGCTGATCTTTGCGGCAAAGCATTTTTGCTGGAAGAAAACATCAGCAACATTTTGTTTATCGGTGCAGGCAGACGTATTGAAATATGGAATCCTGAACTCTTTGAAGAAGAAATGGCAAGAATTGAAAATGAAGAGGATGACGAAGAATATCTTGATCTTCATTTCTAAATTGCCGTGATGTTATAAAGCCGGCGGAAAGGAATGGTCTTGCTATGGATTTTGTCCATATTCCTGTATTGTTCAATGAGTCAATTGAAGCTCTTAACATAGCAGAGGATAAGATTTATGTTGACTGCACTGCAGGTGGAGGCGGTCACAGCTCAGCGATAGCAGAGCGACTTACAACAGGTAAGCTTATTGCAATAGATCAGGACCCTGAAGCTATTGAGGTTCTCAGAGAACGATTTAAAGATAACGATAAAGTGATCATTGTCCATGATAATTTCTCAAACCTTGAAAATATACTTAAAAATCTTGGAATCGATTCGGTAGCAGGTATTCTTGCGGATTTAGGTGTGAGCTCACATCAGCTTGATACTGCAGAGAGAGGATTCTCTTTCCATTCTGAAGCGCCTCTTGATATGAGAATGAGCAAAGAGGGAACAACGGCGGCATTTCTGGTGAACACACTGTCTGTCGGAGAGCTTTGTAAAATATTCTCAGAATACGGCGAGGAAAAATATGCGATGTCAATCGCAAAAAATATAGTTAAGTACAGAGAAACCAAAGAAATCGAAACAACACTTGAACTTGCAGAGATAATCAAAGAGTCTGTTCCGATGAAGGTAAGACGTGAGGGACATCCGGCTGTTAAAGTTTTTATGGCTTTGAGGATAGCTGTAAATGGAGAATTGCAAATCCTTGAACAGTCTGTCAACACAATGTTCAATTCATTGGAAAAGGGCGGAAGACTTGCGATAATCAGCTTCCATTCACTTGAAGACAGATACATAAAGAAAAGCTTTGCTTCTTTCTGCGAAGGCTGTACCTGTCCTGCGGATTTTCCGATATGTGTCTGCGGCAAGGAGCCGAGAGGAAAGCTTGTATTCAAGCATAAAACTGCAAGTCGTGAAGAACTTGAAAATAATCGCAGAAGCAGAAGTGCGAAGCTGAGAGCTATTGAAAAAATAAAATAAATGTAACGGGAGAAAGAGATGGCAAATTATAATAATGTAAGTCAGGCTTATGATTTATCCTTGTTTGATATGTCAGCACCGCAGAGGGAAGCTGAAGAAAAAAGAAAAGAGTTTGAAGTAGTCAAACCTATTAAAAAGACAAAAGAACAGATACATCTTGAAAATGTCAAAGATGCAAAGCTCGTATTCAGGGTAGCTTTAGTGTCTTTGATATTGTTCACTCTTATAGGTATGCAGATTTTTGCGAATCTTAGATTGAACGAGTTCACGGCACTTTACAATCAACAGCAGAACAGACTCCAGATTGCTCAAAGTGAGAACACGAGGCTTAAAATGGAGTTTGACTCTATGGTTGCTCCGGAGAAAATAGCCGAACTTGCGGAGAGTAAACTCGGAATGGTGCAGAGAGAAAATTATCAGGTGAGCTTTTTCGATTTGTCAGAGGGTGACAGCGTGGTAGTTAGTCAGTAATAGTACAAGCTGATGCCTACATACAAATGAAAAGGCCGACGGGAGTCATGTCGGGACAGACTCCCGTTATTTGATTTTAAAGGAATATTACATTTTTAATAAATCAGGAGGATATAAACTTGTTAAGTAGATTAAAACAGCTTACAAAGCAAAGAGCTGCAGTAGTAACATGGATTCTGATAATAGCCTGTTTCGGACTTGCGATCTTCGGAATGATAAGAGTTATGCTTATACAGGGTGACCATTACAGAAAATTAGCTGAAGAAAATCAGCTTCAGGATACAGAAATCGCCGCACAGAGAGGAGTTATTTATGATGCTAATATGAAGCCTCTCGCACAGAGTGCATCGGCATGGAAGGTTTACATCAGACCTTCAAGAATAGGCGATAATGCTCAGGTAAGAGAAGAAATTGCTAAAAGACTTTCGGGTATTCTTGATGTGGAATACGAAGAAATAATGAAGAAGGCGAAAACAACCGATTATAAATATTACTCAATCAAGAGCAAGGTTGAGCAGAGCGAAAAAGAAAAAGTTGATGCATTTATGAAAGAAGAATGCAAGGACTTAAAAGGAGAAAAGAGGGATTACGGCTACTATATCGGTGTTGAAACAGATGTAAAGAGATATTATCCGTATTCAACCTTTGCATCAACGATACTCGGTTTTACTGGTACGGGTGATATCGGAAGATACGGACTTGAATATCAGTACGATTCAATACTCACAGGTAAACCCGGCAGAATTGTTACCGCACAGGACGGCGGAGTTTCAAGCGACGATCTTGATTTGCAGTATGAAACGGTTTATGAAGCACAGCAGGGAACAAGCATAGTGCTGACTCTTGATTCAACAATTCAGAGATATCTTGAAACTGCGATAAAAAATGCCATGAACAATACGAAGGCTGAAAGAATCAGCGGTATCGTCATGGATACAAAGACGGGTGCAATTCTTGCTATGGCAAATGCGCCTGAATATGACCTCAATAAACCTCAGGAGGTTGTAAACGAGGTTCTTCTGGAAACAATAAATTCAATTGAAGACGAAAAAGAAAGAGCCAATGCCATGAACGAAGCTGTTGTTTCGCAGTGGAATAACGGCGCGATTTCAAAAACTTATGAACCGGGTTCTGTATTTAAGGTAATTACAGCGGCGGCAGGTATTGAGGAAAATGTTGTTGATGAGAACACATCACTAAATTGCACAGGCTCAATAGTTGTTGCAGACAGAACATATCACTGCCATAAGACATCGGGTCACGGAACACAGAATTTCATTCAGGGACTTCAGAATTCATGCAACCCATTTTTCATAAATGTCGGTCAGAAGCTCGGTGTTGATAAATTCTATCAGTATTTTGAAGCATTTGGCTTTACTGAAAAAACAGGAATTGACTTACCGGGTGAAGCGGTACCGTCTGCGGGACTCACATACCATGCTGAAGAGGACAGAGGACCTGTTCAGTTGGCATCAACATCATTCGGACAGTCATTTGAGTTAAGTCAGATTCAGCTTATCACAGCTGTAAATGCAGTTGCCAACGGCGGTAAGCTTATGAAACCCTACATCGTATCAAAGCTTATTGACGAAAACGGTAACATGGTTTCTCAGACAGAGCCTGTTGTAAAACGCCAGGTAATCTCAAAATCAACCGCATCAAGAGTTGCGGCTATGATGGAAGAGGTTGTTTCAAGCGGTACAGGTAAAAACGCGTATGTACCCGGTTACAGAGTTGCGGGTAAGACAGGTACATCGGAAACCTTGAGCGATAACGGAACATCTGAGGAAAAGAGAGAAAAGTATGTAGCCTCGTTTGCAGGCTTTGCACCCGCAAACGATCCTGAGATTACAATAATCGTTACACTTGTTGATCCTAAAGGTGAGCATGGCGGCGGTGCAGTTGCGGCTCCTATTGTAGGAGAGGTATTTGAAAAAACACTTAAATATCTGGGTGTTGAACCTCAGTACACAGAGGAAGAAGCAGCTACACTTGATACAAAGGCTCCGAGTGTTACGGGCAAGAGTGTTGACGAAGCGACAAAAGAGCTTAAAGATGCCGGATTTATCGTAAAGGTAATGGGCTCAGGGAAAGCTGTACTTTCGCAGATTCCTGCATATAATCACTCAATCCCCAAAGGCGGCACGGTAGTAATATATACCGAAGCCGATGTTAAGAATAACAAGGCAACAGTTCCTGATTTCAAGGGAATGACAATATTCGGTGCCACACAGACAGCGGCACAGTACGGCATTAACATAAGAGTATCGGGCAGAATGGCAAGTGACGGCTCGGTAACGGCTTATATGCAGAATATTGAAGCAGGAGCAACAATAAAATACGGAGAAACCGTTACGGTATATTTCAAAAGTACAAGCGGAGTAACGGACGGCTGATGACACCGGGAGGATAAAATGAAACTTTCTAAACTGATTGATGGATTAAACGCAAAATACTCATGTGAAGATTTTGATATTAAAACAATTACAGAGGACTCAAGAAAAATCACGAAGGACTGCGCATTTGTATGCATAAGCGGTTCGAGATTTGACGGTCACACTGCGGCTCAACAGGCATTGAAAGACGGTGCGGCTGTTGTAATCGTTGAAAGAGATTTAGGTCTTGACAGACAGGTTTTGGTTGAAAACACAAGAAATGCATATACCTATATGTGTTCACAGTTTTTCTCAAATCCGCATAAGCAATTGAAGCTTATCGGTGTAACAGGTACAAACGGAAAAACAACAACTACATTTCTTATCAAATCAATTCTTGATAATCTCGGCTATAAAACAGGAATGTTAGGTACTGTCAAAAATATGGTGGGAGATACAGAGTATCCCGCAAGACTCACAACACCCGATGCTATGGAAATGCAGGAGCTTTTCAGAAAAATGGTTGATGAAGGCTGTGAATACTGCATTATGGAAGTATCTTCAATGGCATTGGAGCAGGGCAGAGTTTATTCCATGGTTTTCGATGCATCTGTTTACACAAATCTCACACAGGACCACCTTGATTACCATATAACAATGGAAAACTACAAGGAGGCAAAGAAAATTCTCTTCAGGCAGTCAAAGAAGGCAATTTTAAATCTTGATGATAAACATGCTCTCAGTATGGCAGATCCCGAAAAATGTGAAATAGTCACATACTCAAAGGATCTCAACACATCTGACTATTCAGCAAAGAATGTAAGACTTAAAAATGACAGAATTTCTTACGAACTCGTAGGAAACTCAGTTATTGACAGAATAGAAGTAAAAATCCCCGGAGTTTTCACGGTGTATAATTCAATGGCGGCGGCAGTATGTTGTATGAGTCTCGGAATTTCACTTGAAAATATCTGCAAGGCATTACTTGAAACAAAGGGAGTTCCAGGAAGATGTGAGGTAGCACAGACAGACACACCTTATACAATAATTCTTGACTACGCACACACACCCGATGCACTTGAAAATATAATTTCAACAATTCAGGGCTTCTGTGAAGGCAGAATTATTACAGTTTTCGGTTGCGGCGGCGACAGAGACAAAACAAAACGTCCGCTTATGGGTAAAATAGCAGCTGAAAGGTCCGATTTTGTGGTTGTAACTTCTGATAATCCGCGCTCAGAAGACCCGATGGAGATAATTGATGAAATTATCTCAGGAATAAAACGCAAAAAGAATGTCTATGCAATAGAAGACCGTAAAGAAGCTATAAGAAAAGCGATGTCCATAGCAAAACCCAACGATATTATTTTATTGGCAGGAAAAGGCCATGAAACCTATCAGGTTTTAAAAACAGGCAAAATTCATTTTGATGAAAGAGAAGCAATTGCAGAAATTCTTAAGGAGGCTTAATAATGAGAAAGCTGACAACAGATGAAATTGCAGTAGCAGTTTCGGGCACTGTAACAGGTGTGAATACTGAAATTACATCAATTTGTACCGACAGCAGAAAAATAACAAAGGGCTGTCTGTTTATAGCACTTGTAGGCGAAAGCTTCGACGGACACAAGTTTGCAAAATCTGCAGCTGAGCAGGGCGCGGCGGCAGTTATGTGTCACGAAAGAGTTGAATGCGACTGCACAGTGATAAATGTATTTGACACAAGAGCAGCATTACTTGACCTTGCAGGATATTACAGAAGACTTTTTGATATTCCGTTGATTGCATTGACAGGAAGTGTCGGAAAAACAACAACAAAAGAAATGACATATGATGTTGTTTCGAAGAAATACAAAACACTCAAGAATTCTGAAAATCTTAACAATGAAGTCGGTTTGCCGATAACAGTTTTTAATCTTGATGAAACTTTTGAAGCGGCTGTACTTGAAATGGGAATGAATCATTTCGGTGAAATTTCAAGACTCTCTCGTGCCGCAAAGCCGACGATGGCAATTATGAGCAACATCGGTGTTGCACATCTTGAAAATCTCGGTTCACAGGAGAATATCCTCAAAGCAAAGCTTGAAATACTTGAGGGTCTTACAGAAAATGCACCCGTGATTTTAAACGGTGACGATAAATTTTTATCAGGCGCAAAAATCACAGGTCATCCTGTATATTACTATGGTATCAACAATGAAGAATGTGATGTAAAAGCCGTTGATATTAAAGAAGGTAAGCTTGAAACGACATTCTCAGTTTTATATAAGGACAGTAAAACAGATGTTGTCTTACCCACGGTTGGTATTCATAATGTATATAATGCTCTCGCGGCATTTACAGCAGGTATGCTT
>JAFRZS010000079.1 GCA_017442445.1 Clostridia bacterium | reverse complement strand
TCTTGCAGGCTCAAAGGCTGATACATGGCACTTAAGACAAAGTGACAAAGTACTTAATCTTCCATTCAGAGATGATATTAAACGACCTGACAGAGATAATACAATTGATGTATATATTTCAGATGACTATGAAGATGTACTTGCAGACGGCATCTGGGAAAACTTCTTCACAGTAAAACCCGAACCTCTTACAAGAGAAGAAAAGAGAGCATGGCTTGATACACTTGAAGGTGTAACATTAGGTTCAGATGCATTCTTCCCCTTCGGTGATAATATTGAAAGAGCAAAGAGAAGCGGTGTAAAATATATTGCACAGCCCGGCGGCTCAATCAGAGATGATAATGTTATAGAGGTTTCAAACAAATACAACATGGTCATGGCGTTTACAGGCATCAGATTGTTCCACCACTAATATTTTGGCTAAATTTGCCCATAGCGCTATTTTTCGTGAGGGGCAGTATCCTTTTATACAGCACCCTCGCTCAAAACGGCACTATTATAATAGGTGAGGGCAAAGCCCTCCCGACATTCTGCATTCTGCATTACGAAGTTTGCACTTTGCACACTGCATATACAGAAAGGATATTCATACATGAAAATTTTAATGGTTGGTTCAGGCGGCAGAGAACACGCACTTATAAAGAAGCTGCTTGAAAGCGAAAAAGTTGATGAAGTAATCTGCGCACCCGGTAACGGCGGTATCGCTTGTGATGCACGTTGCTTTAATGTCAATGTAATGGACATTGACGGCATGATTAAATTAGCGCAGGATGAAAATGTTGATATAGCATTTGTTGCTCCTGATGATCCGTTGGCAGCAGGTATGGTTGATGCTTTTGAAAAAGCAGGAATCCGTGCTTTCGGTCCCAGAGCTAATGCGGCGGTTATTGAAAGCTCAAAGGTTTTCTCAAAAAATCTCATGAAGGATTTCGGTATTCCTACAGCTAAATATGAGGTTTTTGATAAATCCGAAGAAGCGATCGCTTATATCAGAAATGAAAACAAATATCCCACAGTTGTTAAAGCTGACGGTCTTGCATTAGGTAAAGGTGTTATAATCGCAAACGATTTCAATGAAGCTGAACAGGCTGTCAAATCCATAATGGAGGACAAGGTTTTCTCTGAAGCGGGTAACAGAATCGTTGTTGAAGAATTCCTTACAGGACCCGAGGTTTCGGTACTTGCTTTTGTTGACGGCAAAACAGTTTGCCCGATGGTATCTTCAATGGACCATAAGAGAGCGCTTGACAATGACAAGGGTCTTAATACAGGCGGTATGGGTACAATCAGTCCCAATCCGTATTATTCAGAAGAAGATGCAAAAGTTTGTATGGAAACAATCTTCCTGCCTACAGTTGCTGCTATGAACAAACTCGGCAGAAGCTTCAAAGGCTGTCTTTATTTCGGCTTGATGCTCACTCCTGACGGACCCAAGGTTATTGAATATAACTCTCGCTTCGGTGATCCTGAAACACAGGTTGTATTACCCAGACTTAAAACTCCTCTTGTTGATATCGTTGAAGCTGTTATTGACGAAAAACTTGATGAACTTAACATTGAGTGGTACGATACACCCGCTGCTTGTGTCGTTATGGCATCAGGCGGATATCCTGAAAAATATGACAAGGGTATTGAAATCTTCGGTCTTGACGAAAAAGGTCAGGTTGAAGGTGCAACAGTTTATCATGCAGGAACAAAGCTTGAAGACGGCAAGTTCTTAACAAACGGCGGCAGAGTTCTCGGCATTACAGCAACAGCTGAGACTCTCAAAAAGGCACTTGAAAATGCTTATACAGCTGTTAAGAAAATCAATTTTGATAAGGCTCATTACAGAACCGATATCGGCTCAAAAAAGTTTTGAGATACAGTTTATAAGAAAACACACAATAATACCTGTAACGGTAGGTAATATAAAGGAAATCGCAGTCCAAAGGT
>JAFRZS010000078.1 GCA_017442445.1 Clostridia bacterium | reverse complement strand
TGAATCGT
The DNA here is from genome assembly GCA_017442445.1 of Clostridia bacterium. GTDB lineage: Bacteria > Bacillota > Clostridia > Oscillospirales > Acutalibacteraceae > RGIG2945. Next base: position 5,267 of record JAFRZS010000078.1, on the reverse strand, counting down.
TAACATTCCCGTTAAATATATCATATCTGGTTTTATAGATTTTGGGAAGACGTTTTCCGTGCAGAGTACTGTACTTCTTTTTGACAAGACCTATAAATTCCTCTCCACCTACCGAAAATTCATCAATCATTACTCTTCTCTTACCCAAATAAATATACTTCTCATGGACATTTTCTTTAATAGCTGTGACTTGATCATACGTATATTTTCTTTTTATACCGAAGAAGTTTTTAGAAATAAATCCGTTGTCATCATAATAAATTCTGCAATTTACAAATCCGATAATCATAGACCCGCCAAGTAAAGAAAAAAGGAAAAACATAAGTGAATATACTCTCGCATCTTCAAAAAAAAGCAAGGTAACAGCAACAATAAAAAAGGGTGCAAACCCTATTATTCCTAAAATCAATAGTAATGCCGATAAACATACTATTCTTTTTTGCGGTGTTTTCTCTTTTGCGTTTTTGCGCATAAAATCAAGGACACCATTTACAACTAAGGAGGTCAATCCGGGAATACGACTCATTACAACACCACCTGACAAAGTTAAATATACTAATCGTATTGTAGCATAAACAATTCTGCATTTCAACAAAAACAATCATACTTGTTTTTATTGATTTTGATATCATGATATCAAATGGTTGAATCTAATTGAGAATAATTTTTGTGCACACAAGGCGCTTTTCGTACACAGAGGACGGTTCTCTGTGTTGCAAATAACACATAGAGGGTTCTCCCGTATTGTTAAAATCAGAAGATTTTTCGTAGGTTTTGTGATATAATTTTTTTGAACTCAACAGATTATTAAAATTATGTTGTTCATTTTGCTTTCTTGAAATTTTATAATATTCTTGTAAAATTAATAAGGAGGTTCTGAAAATGAACACAGAAAAAATTTTAGCAGAAGCAATCGCAAAAGACTATTTACCTAAAGACAATTCAAAAATAATTGCATTAAAAAAACTTGATGCACGTGCAAAACTTCCCGCAACAATTTTCACCTACACTTTCGGTATCATCACAACACTTGTCGCAGGTCTCGGGATGTGCCTTTCTATGAGAGTAATCGGCGGCAGTACATTACTTATGGTTTTGGGTATAATAATCGGTATCATAGGATTTATCGGTTGCGGAATAAACTATCCCATCTACAAAAGACTTCTCGAAAAAGGCAAGAAAAAATATGCTTTTGAAATAGTCGAACTTGCCCGTGAAATAAGTGAAGAATAATCCGAAAGGCGTGATTCTTTGAACAGATCAGAAAGCAAATATTTTAATACTGCAAGAAAAATGAACGATGCTCTGATTGCAATTCTTAAAACAAAAGATTTTGAGTATATCACCGTAAAAGAAATCTGCGATAAAGCACTGGTCAACCGTTCAACCTTTTATCTGCATTATGAAAATACTGCTGATTTACTCCAAGAAACAACGAGAAATTTAATCAACGATTTTCTATCTTATTTCCCCGCCGAAACCACAAACATCAGCCGACATTTTCTCGACTGCGATTTAACGGAATTAAATTTTATAACAGAAAAATATCTGCATCCGTATCTCAACTACATCAAAGATAATAAGCAAGTTTTTTTAACGATTCTGACCCACACAGCCTCTTTTGATTGCGACAAGGTTTATCAGAAGATGTTTGAAAATATTTTCGATCCTATACTTGAGAGATTCAACTATCCGAAAGGGAACAGAAAATATGCTATGATGTTCTATATGCGAGGAATAAATGCAATTATTGCAGAATGGCTGAAAGATGATTGTATAAAATCGATTGAAGAAATAACCGAAATAATTCAGTCATGTATTTTTGGTTTGGAAACCAATCGTAATTATTAAAAGCTGCATCTTCAAGAACAGACTGTCGGAAAAACTCTGACGGTCTGTTTTTCTATTGACAAAAAGTTGTCATTGTGTTAGTATGGCAAAAACATTTGAAGCAGGTGGTTTTATGGATTTTTCAAATATAATTTTCAGACGCAAATTTTCTATGCCGATGTTTAAAAATCTTCGCATAAAAATGGGTGAAATGGCTTTTACAAAGGATTTTATAAATGCTTCCGATGTGACCGATGTTTATCCGATTATTGAAAAAAGCTCAGATTGTATTGAAACGATTGAAAACAGTATTTATAAAAACACTTCGGGTAAAATTGAGCGTTGGTTCTGTGAGTTTTTTCCTCATGCAACATATGAGATTACAGCTCAATCTTTCGGCGGAAAGGTTGGTTTATCTCTTGCTATTCGTGATGCAAAGGCTGAAATTTTATTTGATAAAAATTCTCTGTATTTCTATTCAGATGAGATGCAGAAAACTATGCCTCTTCCTGATTACATTGACGGAGAAATTTCAATGGCTGTTACCTGCGAACTGTCATCTTTTCATATTTATTTCAGAGTAAACGGTGAGCTTAAATATTTCACAAGCTTTTGTGCGCCCGACTTTACAGATTCTCTGAATTACGATTTATTTAAAAACGGCTATGCCGCTGTGAAAGCCGAGGATAATATTGTTGTAGATCATGCCGAAGCTTATCTTGATAACGGTGTTTCTCAGGCGGATATGAAGCCTTTGCGTTATGAAAACGGCGATATTATTGTCGATTCGGGCAAGGTTTATCTCACATTCTCTGCTCGTCAGCATATGGGCGGATATCAGGGCATTTATTCATGGGTGCCCGGTACTGCGGAGATTGAAATGTGCGGTGCGATTTTCTTTGACTGCGGTGACAACAGATGGTGCGGTGATATTGCATCATCAATACTTTTCAACAGAAAAACAAATCAATGGTATATATGGTATGCATCTTTCAGCCACGGTCATATTTTAGGTCACGGGGTAGCCGATAATGATATCCGTTTCGGTATAAATGTACTTGATACGACCCTTATGAAAAAAGCTGATGAAAATTCTGACAGACGAGAATTTCTCGGATTTTCAAGCGACGAAGATCCCGACTTTTTCTATGATGAAAAATCTGACAAGTGGTATATGTCTATCTGCAGACATGACCCCGAAATCGGCAGATATAAATATCATTTCTTTGAGTCCGACGAACCCTTTGCAAACTATAAATTCATCGGCAAGGGTGTTGACGGCTCGGAAACAGGCGGTTCGTTTGTGAATATAAAAGGTGAGCGTCATTTTGTCTGCGGCAACGGATTTAAAGTTACATCAAATTACAGAATTTATTCAAAAGACGGTGTTCAGGACGCAATATTTGATTATCCCGACGGCGGTTATCGCGGGTGGGGGACTCTTATGCCGATAAAACTCGGAAGCAGAACCCGTTATTTCTGGTGGACTTTTGACCGTCATAACGGCGGTGACGGTAAATGGACTTACGGAAATATTTTCTGTTTTGAGGCTGATATGCAGTAAATAAATTTTTCTTGCATTTTTATACATTTTGTGATATAATAATTTATCTATTAATTTTGAGAGGATGGGGTTTTAAATGACAACTTCAACAATTGTCATACTGGTAGCGATTGCCCTTTATATGTGCGGCATGGTCGGTATCGGTATCTGGAAATCAAAAACTAACAAAAATACTGATGACTTCTATCTCGGCGGCAGAAGATTAGGACCTATCGTTACCGCTATGAGTGCTGAAGCATCTGACATGAGTTCATGGCTTTTAATGGGTCTTCCCGGTGTTGCAATGCTTACAGGTCTTGCAGAAGCTTCATGGACAGCTATCGGTCTTGCAATCGGTACATATATCAACTGGCTCATCGTTGCAAAACGCATTCGTATCTACACAGGAAAATTCAATGCAATCACTATTCCTGAATTTTTCTCAAAGCGTTTCGGCGACAACAAAAATATCCTGAGCCTTTTCGCTGCATTATTCATCATCGTATTCTTCATTCCCTATACTGCATCAGGCTTCTCAGCTTGCGGTAAGCTTTTCTCATCAGTATTGGGTGTTGACTATATGACAGCTATGCTTATCTGTGCCGCTGTTATCGCAATTTATTGTATTCTCGGCGGTTTCCTCGCAGCAAGTACAACTGACCTTATTCAGTCAATTGTTATGACAATCGCTCTTGTTTTCGTTATCGGCTATGCTGAAATCGCTTGTACTGCAAGTAGCGGAATGTTCGGCTTTGAGGGTGTTCTTGATTCTGTAAAAGATGTTCCCGGCTTCATGTCTTTGACTAAGATATTCAATCCCGAAACAGGTGCCGCTGATAACTACAGCGCACTTACAATCGCTTCACTTCTTGCATGGGGTCTTGGTTACTTCGGTATGCCTCACGTTCTTCTTCGCTTTATGGCTATTGAAGATCCCAAGAAGCTCAAGACTTCCCGCCGTATCGCAAGTGTCTGGGTTGTAATCTCAATGACAGTTGCTATCTTCATCGGTGTTGCAGGTTATGCTCTCGTTAAACACGGCGCTATCCCTGCATTAGCAGATACAGAAACAATCATTATTGAAATCGCAAAGCTTATCGGTGAATACGGCTATATCTTAGCTCTCGTCGGCGGTGTTATCCTTGCAGGTATTCTTGCGGCTACAATGTCAACTGCTGACTCACAGCTTATTGCGGCTTCTTCAGGTGTTACTCAGGATATCTGCAAAAACTTCTTTAAGATCAACCTTTCAAACAAGGCTCTCATGTGGGTTGCTCGTATTTCTGTTATCGCAATTTCAGTTATCGCTGTATTCCTTGCCCGTGACCCTGATTCGTCAGTATTCCGTATCGTTTCTTTTGCATGGGCAGGATTCGGTGCCGCATTCGGTCCCGTTGTTCTTGCGGCATTGTTCTGGAAACGCGCTAACAATTGGGGCGCACTCGCAGGTATGATTTCAGGTGCGGCTATGGTATTTATCTGGAAATACCTCATCGCTCCTATCGGCGGAGTATTCGCAATCTATGAGCTTCTTCCCGCATTCATCGTTGGTTGCATCTTCCTCGTTGTTGTAAGCCTTATCACAGGCAAACCTTCTGACGATGTTGTAAACGGCTATGAAGAAGCTAAAGCTGCTTGTAAAGAATAAACCATAAATAAAATCAAAGGGGATGTAAAAAAAGCGAAGACCGTATAAAACCGAAAAGAAATGGGGTTCTGCAGTTATGTAAAAGACTGTTAAAACCCCATAATTATGCATACAATATCAGAATCGGTAAGATTATACGTTTTATACTACGAACAAACCTCGCCGCTCGACGTACTTTTGTACGCCTTCGGGATACAAAATCAAGGCTTCAGCCTTGATTTTGCTCGGTTTGTCCGTTCTTCATCT
>JAFRZS010000077.1 GCA_017442445.1 Clostridia bacterium | reverse complement strand
CCTCCTGTTCAATTTAATACACAATAATAATATCACAAAATCATTTACATTTCAATAAAATCATAAATGAAAAAACTGTAAATATTTTGAGTCCAAAATATTTACAGTTTATCTTTTAAGTTTCAATTAAATCGCCGAGATCTTTTTCCCAGTGTTCAGGATGGAAAAGGTAATAACCGCCACCATGGAAGAAAGTAAATTCACCGAAATATATATGACCGTTTATTTCGTATAAATCAAGACGAACAAACTCCATTCCCTGAGTCAGCTTTGCTGCAATTTCCTTCATTTCTTCAAAACAAGAGGGTTTCGGAATATCTTTTCCCGACTGCTCATGGATGTTATAGATATCAAGGTGATTGAAATCCATATCAAAGAAATCAAACTTTACATCTGTTGCCCTGTCAGTAGCGACAAATAGGATTTCAGGTTTTCCGTTAAAGCAGAAAAATTTATAGTCATTAAGCCCCTGACCATCAGGTGTTTCCATAAAAGCTTCTGCCATAATTTGGGGTTTGACATTCTTGTAAGGGTATTCTCTGCCTAAACAGAAAGCATTTAATTTTAATCTGCGGTTGAAAAAAGCAGACAAATCTTTTTTATCAATGGAATTTTTATCGTCAATTATTTTTACACTACCTGAATCGTGATTGCATTTCAGAACAAATTTATCGGGTAAAGAGTCAAAATCAATGTCCTCAAAAGTATCCCATGAGCCTAAAAGCGGGAAGAGAGCATCTTCTCCGATTTTTTCACTGATGTACTTTCTTACTGCAATTTTATCAACAAGCTCGGTGTATTCAGGGTGTATCTTATTGACTTTAAGCCAATTTAACTTTTCGTTGAAACCTACAGGTTTTTTCAGATTAAGCTTTTTACCTGTTTTTATCCAATAGACAAGTTTTAAATAAGGCTTATCAGGAATGAATGAAAGTAATTTTATAAGCTGTAAGCGTAATTCTCTGTTTTTAATTATCTGTTTATAATCAATCATATTACGACTCCTGTCTTTATAAAATATTCTTTAAAGTAATTATATTAACTTTTTGATAACTTGTCAAATTATGCTGTTTTTGATGTGTCGCGTGCGCTGATTTTTTCTTCGGGTTTGATTTCACCGGCCTTAAGGAGAGAGATTTTTGTAAGGAAGGGACCGACAAGCTCGTAAATCAAAACTGAGAAGAGAACGATGTTTGCAACAACAAGACCTTCGGGACCAAGGGTTTCGGCTTTGATTGCCATACCCAGAGCAACACCTGCCTGAGGGAATAGTGTTATTCCGAGATATTTTACTATGTTCGGTTCACATTTCACTGCCTGAGAACTGAATCTTGCGCCGAAGTATTTACCGACGCAACGGAACACGATGTAAACAACACCTATCAATACGATAGTCCAATCTTTGAAGATTGAAAGCTGAAGCTCAGCACCGCTTATTACGAAGAATAATATAAACAAAGGAGCAGTCCAACGGTCAATCCTGTCCATGAGTTCTTCGGAGAAATCACAGATATTGCAGAAAATTGTACCGAGCATCATACATACAAGAAGTGATGAGAATGCAATATGTATTCCGCATATTTCAAATTGAAGCATGGATAAAGCAACTGTCAGAAGGACAAATGTTACTGACATGGCAAGTCTTTTTGAACGCGAGTGGAAAAATCTTTCGAAGAAGCTGAAAAGGAAGCCCATAACAGCGCCTAAAAGTAATGAGAAAACAACCTCTAAAACAGGTTCCAGAATTACGGAAATGATATCAACACTACCTAAAAGTAAAGCTTTTGCAACTCCGAAAGAAACTGCAAACAGTACAAGACCTACAGCGTCATCAAGAGCTACTATCGGCAAAAGAATGTTAGTGACAGGTCCTTTAGCTTTATATTGTCTTACGACCATTAAGGTTGCTGCCGGTGCGGTAGCCGATGCGACGGCGCCGAGGATAATTGCTGACGGAAGCGGTAATTTGTCAGGAATGAGGAAATGAAGACCGATAAGAGCTGCATCAACAACAAGAGTTGTGAAAACCGCCTGAACAATACCGATAACAGTAGCCTGTTTTCCTATTTGCTTAAGCTGAGAAAGACGGAATTCGTTTCCTAT
>JAFRZS010000076.1 GCA_017442445.1 Clostridia bacterium | reverse complement strand
TCCGATACTTTTCCCCATCGTAGGCGAATTACACGAGCAGACCTTTTTATACGAAGGCAAAGAATATCACCTTCCCCGTCACGGTTTTGCAAGAAAGATGACTTTTGATTTTGTCGGTGAAGGCGATAATTTTGTAGAATTTTCTTTGAAAAGTGACGAAGAAACTCTTGAAATTTATCCCTTTGACTTTGAACTTGTAGTAAGATACGCTCTCAACAAAAACAATCTCAGCGTTTCACACACAGTTATCAATAAAACTGACGGCGATATGTATTTCTCACTCGGTGCGCATCCCGGCTTCAACTGTGAAATCGGTGACAGCCTTTATTTCTCAGAAATTGAAAATCTCGAAACAGAACGCGTTGAGGCAGAAGGCACAAGAATTGATGAGAAATTCCCCGCATTAGACAATACAAATGAAATTCTTATCACAAACGAGATTTTCGAAACAGATGCTTTAATTCTCTCAGGCTTCAAATCAAAGAGCATAACACTAAAAAGTCCCAACCACTCCCGTGAGGTTCGTTTTGACCTCGGTAATGCTCCTTATCTCGGAATATGGTCAAAACCCGGTGCCCCCTATGTCTGCATAGAACCTTGGCACGGAGTTTGTGATACAATTCACGGAAATGAAGATTTCACAAAAAAACAGGCAATTGAACACCTTAATAAAGGCGAAAAATTCAACTTCACATGGAGTGCCGAAATCATCTGAATACTTAACCCCTCAGCTTGTAACTGAGGGGTTATTTTAATGAAACATATTATTCAGAAAATTTCCGCTTTTTCTCGGTTGTGGTTGCGGCGGTGATTTGTAATGTACGAGAATAATATCATCACCGATAACATCAACATCTTCCCAACAGATGCGGATATCTTCACATCTGCCCATTATTCCGCCTAATTTCGCTCTGCCGAAAATAAGCAAAGCCACAACTTTACCGTCACAGGTATTTATTTCAACATCGCTTACATTACCGAGTCTGCAACCGTTATCCTTATTTATAACTTCCTTATCTCTCAATTCTGTCACACAGCAGTGCAATAGCTCACCCCCTAAATTGCGGTCATATCTTTTTTAAGCTTTTCTATTATACGCTTTTCAAGTCTTGAAATATAACTCTGGGATATACCTAAAATATCCGCAACCTCTTTCTGAGTATGTTCTTTTCCTCCGCCTATGCCGAATCTCATTTCCATTATCAGCCGTTCTCTGTCATTTAATTTTTCTACGGTTTTTCTAAGCAAATCGCACTCATCTTCTTCCTCAATACCGCGATTTACAACATCAGGCTCACTGCCTAAAATATCCGATAACAAAAGTTCATTTCCGTCCCAGTCAACATTCTGAGGTTCATCAATTGAAACATCGTTTCTTGTAACATTTGTTTTTCTCAGGTGCATGAGTATTTCGTTTTCAATGCATCTTGAAGCATATGTTGCAAGTTTTATTTTTTTCTGAGGGCAGAAAGTTCTCACCGCTTTTATAAGACCTATTGTGCCTATTGAAATCAAATCCTCGACTCCGACATTTGAATTTTCAAATTTCTTGGCAATATAGACTACCAATCTGAGATTATGAACTATCAGTTTTTCCCTGACACTTTCATCGCCGTTTTCAAGCTGTATCATTACAGCCTCTTCCTCTTCTTTGGTCAACGGCGGCGGCAATACTTCAGGTCCGTTTATGTAATTTATTTCTTTTATATCAAACTTTAATTTTTGTTTCAGCTTTTTAAAAAGCTTTCTCAGATTAATCACAAGATAATTTTTCATGTTTTTCTGATGCCTCCAACAAATCCGGACCTATTACTGCAAAGTATTCACCCGACGATATCTGAGTGTTTGATACTGCAACAAACGGTTTTTCTGATATGTAAATTTCATTTTTATAAAATACTCTGATACGCTCACATCTTACAGATGCAAGTACGCCCTCACCGTTAACGGTTGAACAGGGTATCAACCGCAACGTTTTTCTGTATTCCTCATTTTCGGGGATTTTTTTATTTTTCACAAAAGTCTTGATTTCATCAGGTAACAAATCTCTGATATATCCTTCCTCCACCACCGCAACAGGCTCCCCTGTAAAACAATCTTTGAGAGAATTTCCTGTATCTATGAGTGATTTCAATCTTACAGTTCTATCGAAAATTTCTATTTCAATTTCACATATATGACTGTCAGGCGCATTCTTTGAGGTGAATTTTGAAATAAGTGCAAGAATCACATAGCATATCACCGTTCCGATAACGAGTGTCATCGTGTTCACATTGAGATAAATCGCTCCGTTAGAATAGACCATTCCCGCAGGTTTTAAAGCAAACCATATTCCGAGCATTATTCCCGCAAACGCAAAATTTGTCAGAAAAAAGCTTCCCCAGTATCTCAGAAAACTTCTTATATTTTTTATTCTGAATGCCGTTATCACTATGATAACTGAAAAAATAAATCTCAACACTCCCGACAGAAACGCCATATCAACAGGCAATAAAAGTGAGAGCGAATATATCCCGCCTATCAACGATGCCGCTAAAATTCTGTAACGGGTTGCGTGTGTTTTGGTTATGAGCGCAGTTGTCATCAGCAGAAAAAAATTTATAAAAATATTCAAAGTAAGCAAAACATCAATATATACAATCTGATTCATTCCGCTCACCTCATGTATATTATAAACTCTGCAATCCGAAAACTTTGTCACATTGAGATAGAAGAAACAAACCTTTTTTGTCATAAAAAAGACAGAACAAAATAACGGCTCCCTTTACACAAGGGAGCCGCCGTTTGCATCATATTTATAGCTATTAATTTTTTATCTGTCCAGAAGAGAAAAAGCTTTTGAAATTATTTTTGTGATAAATTCTTCAAGCCATATTGAAAACTTTTTGACTCTTAACAATTCAAAAAGTTTGCTTCTTACAAATTCAATTACCGCACTTACAAGATAAACTGAAAGTATTGCACCGAATACTCCGAGTACAAACAAGACCGGACTAAGCTTTGTCACACCTGTGAACAAATCTGTAAGAATTTCTCCCCATGAAAAATCTGATACATGGCAGATGTATATACCGAACGAAAGAGGTGATAAAAACATAACAGCTTTTCTGAAAGCACCCTTTACATTCATCTTTGCAAAAACTAAAAGCAAAGCCATTGCACAAACTAAAAACGGTAATGCGTTGTATTGAAGAAACAAACCTCCCTTTACGACAAACTCACCTGTCGTCTTCAATCCGTAATATTCCCATGCAAGTTTCAATACAAATGCTGCTACTACCATAAGCGAATATACTGCTATGCATTTTATGTTGCTTATTTTATTTGCAATATCATATTTTTTAAAATATGCTCCAACGATATACATAACCATAAGCCATATGAACGAATACCCGTTAGATATGTTATAAGACTGTACTGAAATAAAAAGATTAAATATTGAAAAAAACACAAGTACAAAAACAATATAAATATCAAGATATTTTTTCTCGCAAAGCTCTACTCCCTTATTCAATACAGGTATAAAGAAAAACATTGTAAAGTATGCTCCGAAATACCAATACCCGCCACTTGATGCAAAAGGAAAAATTGCACAAATGATAGATTTCAGTGTTATTACTTCGGGTTTAAAAATCCAATACAATAGTACAGAAAGAAAAGCATAAAAAACTGTCTGAAGATAAAGAGTTATTAAATTGGAATATTTGGACTTTAATCCATATCCTACATATCCTGTTATCATTCCGTAACAGTTAACTGCACAAAAAGCACAAAAATACAAAAAATAAGAAAAATAATATTTAAAAGAAAATGGTTCGGTATTATTTAAAATTCCACCAACATTCAACGTATGTAAAGTTACAACCATAAGCATTGATACTATTCTCAACAAATCAATGCCGTAATTTCTTTCTTTTTTCAACGATGTTGAACTCATAAATTATACCCCTTTTCTAATCTTAATGTTACCTCTCCGGAATTGAGGAGTCTTTCGTGTCCGTCTGAAAAACGGACTTTCAATCTGCAGTCATCATCTATATCAACTGCAACAGCAGGTAAGATTTCATCGTTTGTGACTACATTGATTTCTTTGCCTAAAATTGCAGAATACGATTTGTACAACTCCGTATGCGGATTGTTTTCAAGATTTTTATAATATCTTAAAAAGCTGTTGAGAATTTCTGCGACCAGTTCGTTTCTGAAATTCACTTTAAATTCATCAAGGACCGCACCCGCAATATTTTTAATTTCATCCGGAAAACCGTTTTGCGGTGCAAAGGCATTGATTCCTATACCCAAGACTGCGTACTGTCCGACTACGCCTTCCGTCAATATTCCGCAGACTTTTTTATTATCTATGAGGATATCGTTAACCCACTTGATCTTCGGTCTTTTATCGGTCAGTTTTTCTATTGCTTCACAAACAGACACTGCCGCCGCAGTTGTTATCATTACGGTTTTTTCTATCGGGAGTTCGGGGCGTAACAATATACTCATATAGATTCCGTTACCTTTGGGTGAGAAAAAGCTTCGTCCCTTTGTACCCTTACCTTTTGTCTGTTCTTCACTGATTAAAACCGTACCTTCAGGCGCTGAATTTTTAGCTTGTGCTTTTACTGTATCATTAGTTGATTCAACAATATCCGCAAGTGTTAAATTATAAAAAGACCTTGCATCTTTCGTTAAAATTTTTAATATTTCGTTTTTATTCAAAATTTCACCTCAGTCTTCTGCAAACAAAGAAATGAGTTCATATTTATTCACATCAACAAGACCTTTTGTTGTCAGTTTAAGATGCGGAATTACAGGAAGTCCGACAAAAGCCATTGTCATAAACGGCTCAATATCTTTATCTGCTCCGAGAGTATAGACACAATCTCTTACCTTTTTATTCAAATCTGCAATTTCTTTTGCCGACATCTCGGTCATAAGTCCTGCAATTGACAACGGCATCTCTGCGATGATTTCTCCGTTTCTTACAACTACATTACCTCCGCCGATTTCTCGTATTCTGTTACCTGCATACGCCATATCACTTTCATTTGTACCGATTATTATAAGGTTGTGCGAATCGTGTGAAACCGATGATGCAATTGCACCTTCTTTGAGTCCTATTCCGTTAATAAAACCGAGACCTGTGTGTCCTGTATTGTTATGCCGTTCAATAACAGCAATTTTCAGGATATCGGACTCAATATCTGTTCCGTTATTTTTTGAAAAATCAATCGTCATGATTTTCTTATCGGTCAACAACTCGCCCTTTATAACACCTATTACATTACACTTTTTCTTTGTGTTGCAATCAATTAAAAAATCTTCCTCTGAAAGCTCTTTGAGATTAAATGAATTTTTCACCGCATTTTCAAGCTCGGGACTGATTTTCGGAATATCAAAACTGTTTTCCGTAACGCATACACCGTTTTTATAAACCTCACTGACGGATACTGTATCAAGGTCATCAAGCACTAAAATATCTGCATTATATCCGGGTGATACTGCTCCGATATTTTTAAGTCCGTAATGCTCTGCCGCCTGAATTGTTGCCATCTGAATACCTATAATTGCAGACTTGCCGTATTTTACAGCACTGCGGATTATATCGTCAATATGTCCGTTATTAAGCAAATCTGCAGGGTGTTTATCATCAGTTACAAGCATACAATGTCTGCACCACGGTTCATCAAACAACGGAATCATGGCTTCAAGATTTTTTGCCGAGGTGCCTTGACGAATCATAATTTTCTGACCTTTTGATATACGTTCTTTTGCTTCGTCTGGCGATGTACATTCGTGGTCATCTTCTATTCCTGCCGAGATATATTTATCAAGTTCAGCGCCCATCAACAAAGGAGCGTGTCCGTTTACCGTAAGACCGTGTGATTTTGCCGCTTTGATTTTTTTCAAAAGCTTTTCATCACCGAAAACAACTCCGACATAGTTCATAACTTCACCGAGTCCGAGAACGCGCGGATGCGAATAAAATTCTTCTAAATCTTCAGCTTCTAAAGTAGCGCCCGACTCGCAATACATTGTTGCAGGTACACATGACGGAAGCATAAGATAAACATCAAGAGGTATATTTTCACTTGCTTCAAGCATATATTCAATACCTTTTTTACCGCAGACATTTGCAATTTCGTGCGGGTCTGCGATTACAGAGGTTGTACCGTGCGGCACACAAACCTTTGCAAACTCTGACGGTGACAGCATTGAGCTTTCTATATGAATATGACTGTCTATAAAACCGGGGCAGATATATTTCCCCGAAACATCTTTTATAACATCAGCTTCGGAGTATTCACCCACACCGATAATCTTATCATTTTCTATTAAAACATCTGCCTTTTCACAAGTACCTGTGAAAACATTTACTACATTTGCATTTTTAAATAACAGTTTCATTCTATCACCCGAAAATATTTTATCCTTAGTTAAAGATTTTGTCAACTAACAGCAAAAAAGACACGGATTTCTCCAAAAAAAGTCTTGACTTTCTGTAGAAAAGGTTTATTATATATGTCATAGATCATTTAGTAATTTTGAGGTTTACCTCTGCAAGTTGACAGGCCAATGGGATAGGTCTGTCCGTTTGCAGAGGTAAATTTTTTATGCTTCTGAAAATGGAAAATTTAATTTTCAGGAGGTAACTATTATGAGTTATTATTCAGATCCCACAGCAAACGCTGCAATCGGTGCAGCAGAAAAGGAGTTGAATATCATGCGTAAAAAAGCGCAAAAGATAAAAAGACTCCGCCAACAAGGCAGACTTTCCCCTGCTGCCGAAAAAGCTCTGTTCAAGGAGTTTTCGGGTATCTACAGACATCTTCTGATAGATGCCCTCTACTCCGAGGAGTAAAATTACCGTCATATTCAAAAAAGGACTTTTCCGCGAAAGCGGAAGAGTCCTTTTTTAAAATTATTCTATTACTTTTGATTCAACTTCTGCGAGTGCCTGTTTCAAGAAATCTTCAACAGGCATAGCTCCGAGGTCACCTGCTCCGCGTTTACGGACAGATACTGTGCCTTCTTCTGCTTCCTTGTCACCGACAACGAGCATATAGGGAATCTTCTTGAGCTGTGCTTCTCTGATTTTATAGCCTGTCTTTTCAGCTCTGTCATCAACTTCAACTCTGATGCCTGCTTTGAAAAGCATATCCTTGATTTCAAAGGCTTTTTCATGGTGTCTGTCAGCAATCGGGAGGATTCTTACCTGTTCGGGTGCTAACCACATCGGGAATGCACCTGCATATTTTTCAATAAGAAGTGCGAGTGTTCTTTCATAACAACCGAGTGATGTTCTGTGAATGATGTACGGATTTTTCTTTGAGCCATCACGGTCAACATATTCCATACCGAACTGCTGTGCTAACATCTGGTCAATCTGGATTGTAATAAGAGTATCTTCCTTGCCGTGAACATTCTTTATCTGAATGTCAAGCTTAGGTCCGTAGAATGCTGCTTCACCGATACCGATAACATAGGGAATTTCAAGATTATCAAGAATCTTCTTCATCATGCCCTGAGCTTCGTCCCACTGTTCAGGAGTGCCGATGTATTTTTCTTTATCGTCCGGATCCCACTGTGAGAAACGGTATGAAACGTCTTCATAAAGTCCTAATGTCTTGAGCATATAAATTGCGAGTTCAAGACAACCCTTGAATTCATTTTCAAGCTGTTCGGGAAGGCATACAAGATGACCTTCTGAAATTGTGAACTGACGGACTCTGATAAGACCGTGCATTTCGCCCGATGCTTCATTTCTGAAAAGAGTTGAAGTTTCGTTATATCTTAACGGTAAATCTCTGTAAGAACGGTTCTTGTTGAGATATGCCTGATACTGGAAGGGGCAAGTCATGGGACGGAGTGCAAATACTTCGTCATCCTTTTCCTCGTCACCTAAAACGAACATACCGTCTTTATAATGTCCCCAGTGACCTGAAATTTTATATAAGTCACTCTTTGCCATCAAGGGTGTTTTTGTAAGAAGCCAACCCCTCTTCTGTTCCTCGTCTTCAACAAATCTCTGAAGAAGCTGAATGATTCTTGCGCCGTTGGGAAGCATTATCGGTAAGCCCTGACCGATAACATCTGAAGTTGTGAAAATTTCAAGCTCTCTGCCAAGCTTGTTATGATCACGCTTCTTAGCTTCTTCTATTCTTTCAAGATGCTCATCTAAATCAGCCTGCTTTGTGAATGCAGTACCGTAAATTCTCTGCATCATCTTGTTCTTTGAGTCGCCTCTCCAATAAGCACCTGTGCAGCTTGTAAGCTTGAATGCTTTAATTCTGCCTGTATCGGGAATATGAGGTCCTGCACACAGCTCATCAAACTCGCCCTGCTTATAGAAAGAAATCTTTTCACCTTTGTCTGAATGCTCTTTTATAAGCTCAACCTTATATATTTCTCCGAGCTTTTCATAATACGCAATAGCTTCCTCCGGCTCAAGCTCATGCTTCTCAAGGGGAAGCTTTTCTTTTACGATTTTCTTCATTTCAGCTTCAATCTTTTCAAGAATTTCAGGTGTGAATGAAACCTCTGAATCAAAATCATAATAAAAACCGTCATCTATTGCCGGTCCGATTGCAAGTTTTACATCGGGATAAAGTCTTTTTACTGCCTGTGCAAGAACGTGAGATGCAGTATGACGGAATGCCTTTCTGCCCTCTTCATCATCGAAAGTTAAAATTGCAACTTCGCAATCCTTGTCGATGGTAGTTCGAAGGTCCTTCACCTCTCCGTCTATTGTGCAGGCACACGCAGCCTTATATAAGCCCATTGATATATCCTTTGCTATATCAGCAACGGTGGTGTTGAGCTCATACTCCTTAACTGTTCCGCCTTTTAATGTTACCTTTACCACTGTCATCTTCCTTTCTTACAAATATTTTAACGGATCAACGGGTGTTCCGTTTACTAACACTTCAAAATGAAGGTGGGCGCCTGTGGAATTGCCTGTACTTCCTACAGCTGCAATAACCTGTCCCTTTGATACCTTCTGTCCTGTTTTTACTGCGATTGAACCCGCAATACAGTGAGCATATCTTGTCCTGATACCGCCGCCGTGATTTATCACAAGTGAATGACCGTATCCTGAATTGCTCATGCTTACAGATTCAACAACTCCTGATTCTGCAGCTACTATATCCTGTCCTGTTACGCCGGCACCGGAAATATCAAGACCCTGATGAGTTCTGCCCCACCTGTAGCCAAAATGCGATGATATTTCTCTGATTGCAGGAACAGGCCACAGGAATTTTCCTTTGTTGCTTTGTTCGTCGTAATGATAGAATTTCTGCATTGTTCCGACAAGAACCTTCTGTGTTACGGGCTTCTTTGTGATTTTCTGAGAAGCAATTTTTTCAGATACCTTCTTGCCGTTAATGTAGGTTATAAGTTTAGTTGTTGTTCTGGT